>JASBUY010000011.1 GCA_030147645.1 Aquabacter sp.
CCGTGCAGCTTGTCGGCTGCGCCGCCGTAGAATTCGAAATAGCGTGCGGTCGCCACCATGTCGGCGCGGGCCTGCTTCAGCGGCTTGCCGGTGTCGCGGGCTTCGAGCTGGGCCAGTTCCTCGGCATGGTCGGCGATGATCTGCGCGAACTTGGAAAGGACGCGGCCCCGCTCGGTGGCGGAAAAGCGGCTCCAGGCCCCTTCTTCCACCGCATGGCGCGCGGCCTTGACGGCGGCGTCCACATCCGCCGCAGTGCCGGCGGCGATCTGCGCGAAGACCCGCCCCTCGGCGGGGGCATAGACATCCACCACGCGGCCAGAGACGGCAGGGCGCCAGGCATTGTTGATGAACACGCCCTTGGCGGGGGCGATGGGGGTGTGCGGGTGCGGAGCGTGCTGATTCATGCGGCCAATCCTTCGTTGCGCACATCCTGGGCGATCTCGCCACGCTCGATGGTGATGGTCCGCTCGGCGAAGCTGCGCAGGAGGTGGGGGTTCGATTCGGTTATGATGAGCGCGAGGCTCGGGTCGGTGTCCCGCATGCGCCGCAGCGCCTCGGCGTAGCGGTTGGCGAGAACCGGGGCGAGGCCTTGGAACGGCTCGTCGAGAAGCACGAGGCGGGTAGCGAGCATCAGGGCGCGCCCCAGCGCCACCATCTTGCCCTGCCCGCCCGAGACCGAGCCCGCCGGGCGCTTCGCCATTTCCTTCAGTTCGGGAAGGATGTGATAGACGCGGTCGAGCCGCCGCTTTGTCTCGTCCGCCGAGAGCTTCGCCACCTGGGCGGGGAGCAGGATGTTTTCCTCCACGCCGAAGCGCGAGAAAAGCCGGCGATCCTCCGGGGCATAGCCGATGCCAAGACCCGGCCGCAGATGGGCGGCGACGCCGGCAAGGTCATGGCCATCAAAGGTGATGCGCCCGCCATTGCGGGTGAAGCCCATGATGGTGCGCAGCGTCGTGGTCTTGCCCGCGCCGTTGCGGCCGACAAAGGCCACCGCCTCTCCCTCTTTGAGCGAGAAGGACACGCCGCGCAGCACCGGCACGGTCCCGAAGGAGACAGTGACGTGATCGAGGATGAGCATGTTCACACTCCGATCACGGTGCGGATGACCTCGGGGTCTTCCAGCACCTCGGACGGGGGACCGAGCCGCTGGATCTTGCCCGCGCTCCACACCGCCACGCGGCCGGCATAGCGCTGGACCATGTCCATGTCGTGCTCGACGAACACCGAGGCCACCTTGGCCTTGGCGAGGGCGGAGACGAGGATTTCCATCACCTCGAACTTGTCCGCGCTGGCAACGCCCGATGTGGGCTCGTCCATGAGGAGGAGCTTGGGCTTCAAAGCGAGGGCGACCGCGATATCCACCAGCTTGCGGTGGCCTTCCGGCAGATCGCCGGCCCGCTTGTCGCGGTCTCCCGCGCAGCCCACCAGATCGAGCAGCTCGACCATCTCGTCACGCTCGGCGATGCGGCCGAGCGGCTGGAGCAAGTTGAACCGGCGCTGGCGCGAAGCGGCGGCCAGCAGCATGTTCTCCAGCACCGTATGGTCGGAGAAGAGCTGGGGGATCTGGAACGCCCGCGCAATGCCGAGCCGCGTAATGTCACGCGGCGGCTGGGCGGTGATCTCCTTGCCCTCGAACCGCACCGTGCCCGCCTTCGGGCGCAGATAGCCGGTGCAGATATTGAGGAAGGTGGTCTTGCCCGCCCCATTCGGCCCGATAATGGCGAGGTTTTCCCCGCCGCGCACGTCGAGATCGATGCCATTGGCCGCGACCACGCCGCCGAAGCGGATTTCCAGGCCCCGGGCCTCCAGCAGGATGGGATGGCTGGCGTCGCTCATCGCGCGGCCTCCGCGGTGAGAGAGGCGGCCTCGCCCTTGCGGCGGCGGAACGCGAGGCTTTCGACAAGGCCGACAATTCCGGCCGGGGCTTTCAGGATGATGGCCAGCAGCACGAAGCCGAGGATCATCTGCCAGCTGTCCGCCACGAAGGCCGCCGCATAGGTGCGCACGGCCTCATAGACGAAGGTGCCCGTGAGCGCCCCCGCCACATGCCCGGCGCCGCCGAGAATGGCGATGAACACGAACTCGGCCGAGCGCGTCCAATAGGAATATTCCGGCGTCGCGATGCCCTGGATGATGCCGAGGCATGCCCCGCCGATGCCGCACAGCACGGCGGAGATCACATAGCCCACCAGCATCACGAAGCGGGCGGACAGGCCGATATATTCAAGCCGCGTCTCGTTGGTCTTGATGGCTTTCAGCGCCTGGCCAAGCGGGCTGCGCAGGTAGCGCCACACGAGATAGGCAGCGAGGAAGGCCAGCGCGAAGGTCGTATAATAAAGGACCAGATCGAACTGGGCGCGGTCGAAGGCGATGCCGAAGGCCGTGGGCCGGCGGATGCGCAGACCGTCCGAGCCGCCGGTGAGGTGGAAGAACTTTTCCAGGATGGCGTAGAGCACC
>JASBUY010000012.1 GCA_030147645.1 Aquabacter sp.
GGTGACGACGTCCACCGGAGCGCGGCTCGGCGCAGGCGCGCTCATGGCGCGTCCGCCAGCATGGCCGGCGTGATGCGGCCGGCGAATTCATGGGCGACCGGGCCGGTCATGAGCACATGGCCGTCGCTCTCGCGCCAGGAAATGGCAAGGTCGCCCCCGGGCAGCGTCACCCGGACCTGCCGGCTTGAGCGGCCGGTGCGGGCGGCAGCGACGGCGGTGGCGCAGGCGGCGGTGCCGCAGGCGCGGGTGCGGCCGGCACCCCGCTCCCACACATGCAGAAGGATCTGGTCGGTCGCCACCATCTCGGCAAAGGAGATGTTGGCGCGGGCGGGGAACAGTGCATGGTGCTCCAGCTCCGCGCCAAGCCGTTCCACATCCACCGCGCCGGCGTCCGGCACGAAGAAGACCGCATGGGGATTGCCCATGGACACGAAGCTCGCCGGCCCGAGCCATTCATAGCCTGGGATGTCGCTGGCGGCAGTGTCCGCCACCTCATGCGCCAGCGGAATCTCCGCCCAATTCAGGCGCGGGGCGCCCATGTCCACCGTGACGGCGCCATCGGCTTCGAGCACGCAGTCCAGCAGGCCGGCAGCGCTTTCGAACAGGATGCGCGCGGCGCCCGTCCGCGCGCCCTCCAGCGCCGCGATGCACCGTGTGCCGTTGCCACAGGCGGCGGATTCCGAACCGTCCGAATTCAGGATCTTCACAAAGGCGGCCGTGTCCGCGCGCCGGGGCGGATAGAGCAGCATGGCCTGATCGAAGGGCAGCACGTCGGCACGGGCGAGCGCGCGCGCGGCGGCCGCGCTCACGTCAACGGGATCGGCGCGCAGGTCGAGAACCAGGATCTCGTTGCCGAGTCCGTTCATTTTTACAAAGGCGCGATCAACCAGGCTGGCCATGAATCCGAGGCTCGAAGGCTGCAGTGACGGAGCGACAGGTGCGGCGGATGCCGCCGTCCCGCCTTATATGGCGGGCACAGGGTCGCACGCCACCCCCCCTTGGCGCGCGGCGGGGCTTCAGCCAGAACATGAGAGACGCGCGCGGCGGGGCGCGCGGCAAGGACCGGCACAATGACGTTCGGCAATCTCAAAAGCGGTGCGCGGGCGGGTGTCGCCGGCGTCTTGACGTCTCTCTTGGTCGCGGGCACGGCCTTCGCCCAAGGAACAGCCCCCGCACCTGTTCCCTCGGCCGCCCCCTCGGCGGCCCCCGCGGCGTCGCCCCCTGCCGCCGCGTCGCCGGCCCTCCCTGCGCCCGCGCCCGCCACACCGGCTGCGGAGCCAGCTTCGCCAGCGCCCACCGTGCCGCCGCCCGCTGCGGAGACGACGCCGGCTCCCGCTCCGGCGCCGAGTGCCGCGCAGGCCCCCGCCCCCGCGCCGGACCCGTCAGCACCGCCCGCCGGCACAGCGCCGCCCGCCACCTCCACGCCCGCGCCGGCACCCGGCCACCCCGGCCCGGCGCACACGGACACGGTCACCGGCGAGACCATGGTGCTCAACCCCGTCGCGGTCCTGACCAAGACCGGCACCTCATCCTGGGAAGACGGCTTCGACACCATCGTCGCCACCCTCGCCGCGATCCAGGCGGAGATGAACCGGCTGGGCCTCAAGCGGGCGGGGGAGGTGATGATTTCCTATACCCAGTCGGACGAGGCCGGTTTCGATTTCGAGGCACAGGTCCCCTTCACCGGAGACAGCGCCGAAAAGCCCCGCGACGGCGTGAAGATCGGCGCGTCCTATGCCGGCCGGGTGATGAAATTCCATCATTCCGGCTCGTTCGCCGACATGGACATGACCTATGAGGGCGTGGCGAATTATCTCGATTCCCGCAGCATCGAAGGACAGGATTTCTATATCGAACGATATGTAACTGACCCCGCCACCGCCGCCCCCGAGGCCTTGGAGGTGGACATCTTCGTGCCGTTGCGCTGAGCGGAGCTTTGCAGCGGGCCGCGAATCTTCTTTGTTAGGGACCATCGGTCCGCTCCGCCCGTCCGGGCATAGGAGGCGCCCATGCCGCGACTCTTCACAGCACTCGAAATCCCGGCGGATGTCGGAATGGGCCTGTCCATGCTGCGCGGCGGCCTTTCAGGGGCGCGCTGGATCGATCCGGAGAATTACCACCTCACCTTGCGTTTCGTCGGCGATGTGGACGACAGCCTGGCGCGCGAGGTGATGTATGCGCTGGGCCGGATCCGCCGCCGTTCCTTCGAACTGTCGCTGGACGGGCTCGACCAGTTCGGCGGGCATAAGCCGCGCTCCCTTTTCGCTGCGGTGCGCTCCACGCCGGCCCTCATGGAGCTTCAGGCCGAACATGAGCGGCTGATGCAGCGCCTCGGCCTGTCTCCAGACCGCTCCTACAAGCCGCATGTGACGCTCGCCCGCCTGCGGGACGCCTCCAGCCGGCAGGTGGCGGACTATCTCGCCACGCGCGGCAGCTATCGCAGCCAGCCGTTCCGCGTCCCGCGCTTCGTCCTGTTCTCCTCGCGCGATTCGGTCGGGGGCGGGCCCTACCTGGTGGAAGCCGCCTATCCGCTTGAGAGCGATGCGGGCTGACGGCGCACGCTTGCCCGAACCTGACAGGAGAGGCCCATGGCGCAGGATTGGAACGCCCGGCAATATCTGAAATTCGAGGATGAGCGCACGCGCCCGCCCCGCGATCTGCTGGCGCAGCTTCCGCTGGATGCGCCCGGGCTGTGCGTGGACCTTGGCTGCGGGCCGGGAAATTCCACCGAATTGCTGGTGGCGCGCTTCCCTGGCGCGCAGGTGATGGGCATCGACACCTCGCCGGACATGCTCGCCAGCGCACGCGCCCGCCTGCCCTCGGTGCGGTTCGAAGCGGGCGATGCCAGTCACTTCACCCTGGAGCAGCCAGCGGACCTGATCTTCGCCAATGCCGTCCTGCAATGGGTGCCGGACCATGCGCGCCTGTTCCCACGGCTTCTCTCCCTGCTCGCGCCGGGCGGTTTTCTCGCCGTGCAGATGCCGGACAATCTCGATGAACCGTCCCACGCCGCCATGCGCGAGACCGCACATAATGGCCCGTGGGCGGACAAGCTCGCGGGAGCGGCCGGCGCCCGCTCGCCCTTGCCGAGCGCCGAGCACTATTATGACCTGCTGATCCCCCACGCCGCGCGCGTCGACATCTGGCGCACAACCTATCAGCACCCGCTGGAGGGGATTCCCGCCATTGTCGAATGGGTGAAGGGAACGGGATTGCGGCCCTTCATCGATCCTCTGGACGGGGAGGAGCGGGACGCGTTCCTCGCGGCCTATGCCGAGCGGCTGGCGCGGCATTACCGCATAAGGGCGGACGGGAAGGTCCTGCTCGCCTTCCCGCGCCTCTTCCTCGTGGCCCAGCGCGCTTGAATCCTACAGCGCCTCGCCCCGCAGCAGGCGGGGCACCGCCCCGGTGAGGCCGGCGGCATCCTTGATGAACAGGCCCTTGAGGCGCGGCAGGCGGTCCACCATGCCAAGCCCCACGTCGCGCACGAGGCGCAGGACGTCCGAGCGGTTGGAGAACAGGCGGTTGAGCCCGTCGGTCGCAACGCCCATGGCCAGCGTGTCGAAGCGCCGCCAGCGCTGGTAGCGCTCAAGCACGTCGGAACCGGCGAAATCGAGGCCCACGCGGGCGGCATCGGTGATGGCCTCGGCCAGCGCCGCCACGTCCCGCAGGCCCATATTGAGCCCCTGCCCGGCAATGGGGTGAATCACATGGGCCGCATCGCCCACGAGCGCGAAGCGCTCGCCGATGAAGCTGCGGGCCATGGCGAAGCCCAGCGGATACACGCCCGGCTTGGAGACCGGCTTCACCCAGCCCAGCGCATGACCGAAGCGCACTTCCAGTTCCTCCTGGAAGATCATGGGCGGCAGCGCCGCGATGCGCTTCGCATCCTCGGTGCGCTCCGTCCACACGATGGAGGCGCGGTTGCCGGGCAAAGGCAGGGTCGCGAACGGACCCGGCGGGAGGAAATGCTCCTCGGCGCGGCCCTCATGGGGGCGCTCATGCTCCACGGTGAAGGTGATGGCCGACTGGTCATAGGCCCAGGAGACGGTGCGGATGCCGGCCATGTCCCGCAGGCGCGACCGCGCCCCGTCGCAGGCCACCAGCAGCGCGGCGGACAGGCGGCGGCCCGCGCCATAGCCGATCTCCACATGGGAGCGATGGGTGACGAAGTCGGAAACGGGGGCGGCATGAAGGTCGATGCCGGCATCCCGCGCGGCCTGCGTCAAGGCGTCCAGCAGACTGGCGTTGGGCACCATATAAGCAAAGGGCTCGCCGGGCTCCACATCGCCGTCGAAGGTGAGGAAGACCGGGCGCGCCACGTCGCGGGTGCGGCTGTCGGTCACGTGCATGGAGCGGATGGGCTCGGCCGCGCCGCCGAGGCGGTCCCATACGCCGAGCGTGGTCAAAAGGCGCCGTGCGCCGGCCGCGATGGCGGAGGCGCGCAGGTCGCCCGACGTGTCGCGCCCGATGGTGGGGTCGAACACGCTGATGCGCGCATCGGCGCCCAATCCCTCGCGCAGCGCCAAGGCAAGGCTGAGCCCGGCGAGGCCCCCGCCGGCAATGGCGATATCGGCGGTGCCGCCGGCGGCGGCCGCGCGGTCCTGCGCGAATTCGGTCATGACATCCTCCTGCGGCCCACCGCCCTTCGACCCTGAGGATCGCGCGGGAGCCGGCTGCTGGCACCGGCGGTACGGCGCAAACGCGCCCACGGATCAGGCACGATGCGGAACCGGCGGCTTGACGGCGCGGGACCTGCAAGGTCCAGTCGCGCCAGCACACCATAAGGTCCCGCCATGACAGATCATGTTGCCGCCTTCCTGGACATCCTCAACCTGGAGCCCCTGGAGATCAATCTGTTCCGGGGTCGCAGCGCCTCACCGGATGGGGGGCGGGTGTTCGGCGGGCAGGTTTTGGCCCAAGCCCTCGTGGCGGCGCGCCGCACCGTCCCGGAGGATCGCATCGCCCATTCCCTGCACGGCTATTTCCTGCTGGGCGGCGATCCCAAGGTGCCGATCGTGTTCGATGTGGACCGCATCCGGGACGGGCGCAGCTTCACCACCCGGCGCGTGGTCGCCATCCAGCACGGGCGCGCCATTTTTTCCATGTCGGTGTCCTATCAGGTGGAGGAAACGGGATTCGAGCACCAGTCGGCCATGCCGGATGTGCTGATGCCCGAACAGCTTCCGGGCGACGAGGTGTGGCGCGAGAAGCTGCTGGCCCGCTATCCGAGCTCCGCGACGCGCGGCTGGATGGCGCTGCGCCCGCTGGAGATCAAGCCCACCAGCCTGGATTCGCCCTATGTGGGCGGCGGCGGCCAGCCGACCCGCCCGAGCCTGTGGATCCGGGTGCGCGGACGCATGCCGGACGACCTCCCCGTCCATCAGGCCGTGCTCACCTATGCCTCCGATCTGTCGCTGCTTCAGGCGGCGCTCCTGCCCCACGGCAAGAGCGTGTTCGACACGGACCTGCAGGTGGCGAGCCTGGATCATGCGCTGTGGTTTCACCGCCGCTTCCGGGCCGACGAATGGCTGCTCTACGTTCAGGAGAGCCCCGCCGCCTTTGGCGCGCGCGGATTCTGCCGCGGCGAATTCTTCACGCGCGACGGATTGCTGGTGGCGTCGGTCACTCAGGAAGGCTTGATACGCCCGGTTGAGCCGAAATGACCAGCACGCGCGCATGACGCCTAAAATTTAGGCGAAAACTGAGGCAAAGCCGCGACCGCCTGATGGCGAGTCGGGGCGTGGCGAGAAAATAAGCAGCGCCGCAGCGCATTCCCGCCCATCTGGCACGGTCCTTGATTCCCTCTTCAGCAGGCTCGCGGCCGAGGTGCGGAATTCCCCGCTCCCACCGGCGGGAGTCCGTGAGAAACGCCCGCATCCGCCGTCCGGCGGTGGGCCTTCAGGGGACAGGGACCGATCCATGAAGATCGTCATGGCCATTATTAAGCCGTTCAAGCTGGAGGAGGTGCGCGACGCCCTCACCGGTATCGGGGTTCACGGCCTGACCGTGACCGAGGTGAAGGGGTACGGCCGTCAGAAGGGCCACACCGAGATCTATCGCGGCGCCGAATATGCCGTGAGCTTCCTGCCGAAGCTCAAGATCGAGGTGGCGGTGCCCACCGATCAGGTCGCCAAGGTGGTGGAGGCGATCTCCGGGGCCGCCAAGACCGGCCAGATCGGCGACGGGAAGATCTTCGTCTTCCAGATCGACCACGCCGTGCGCATCCGGACCGGCGAGACCGACGCCGACGCGCTTTGAGATTCCCCCATTCGACGGAGCTTTCTTCCATGACGTTCAAGACCTGGTCCCGTGTGGGACTGCCAACCCTCCTGGCGGCATCGGCGCTCGCTTTGCCCGTGCTGGCGCAGACCGGCGCGCCGGCGGCCGACGCGGTGCCCGCCGCCCCGGTCATCAACAAGGGCGACACCACCTGGATGCTGGTTTCGGCAGCCCTGGTGCTGATGATGTCGGTCCCCGGCCTCGCGCTGTTCTATGGCGGCCTCGTGCGCTCCAAGAACATGCTGTCGGTGCTGATGCAGGTGTTCTACACGGTCGCCATCGTCGGCATAATCTGGGTGGTCTACGGCTATTCGCTGGCCTTCACCGGCGGCTCCGATTTCATCGGCGGCTTCGCGAAGGCCTTCCTGAAGGGCGTGACCCCGGAATCCGCGACCGGCACCTTCTCGGTCGGCGTGTCCATCCCCGAACTCGCCTTCGTCGCCTTCCAGATGACCTTCGCGATGATTACGCCCGCGCTCATCTTCGGCGCGTTCGCGGAGCGGGTGAAGTTCTCGGCCATCGTGCTGTTCGTGCCGCTCTGGGTCACGTTCATCTATTTCCCGATGGCGCACATGGTTTGGTACTGGGCCGGCCCGGACGCGGTCGACGCTGCCGCCAAGGCGCTCGCCGCCGCCGCTGACGGCGCCGCCAAGACCGCCGCGCAGGAAGCCCTGGACGCGGTCCTCGCCGATGCCGGCCTGCTCTACAAGTTCGGCGCGCTGGACTTCGCGGGCGGCACCGTGGTGCACATCAATGCCGGTATCGCCGCTCTCGTGGGCTGCATCATCATCGGCAAGCGCACCGGCTACGGCAAGGAAGCCCTCTCGCCCCACTCCCTGACGCTGACGCTGGTCGGCGCCGGCATGCTGTGGGTGGGCTGGTTCGGCTTCAATGCCGGCTCCAACCTGGAAGCCAACGGCCTCACCGCCCTCGCCATGATGAACACGTTCCTCGCCACCTGCGGCGCGGCGCTCTCCTGGATGATCATCGAGTGGCTCGCCAAGGGTAAGCCCTCCATGCTCGGCGTCGTGTCCGGCGCGGTGGCGGGCCTCGTGGCCGTGACCCCCATGGCGGGCTTTGCGGGCATCATGGGCGCCCTGGTCTCGGGCCTCATCGTCGGCGTGGTGTGCTTCTTCTTCTGCACCACCGTGAAGAACGCCTTCGGCTACGATGACTCGCTCGATGTGTTCGGCGTCCACGGCGTCGGCGGCATCGTCGGCGCCATCGCCACCGGCATCGTGGTGAGCCCGGCGCTCGGCGGCACCGGCGTGTTCGACGACACCACCGGCGCAGTTGCCGAGTACAACATGGCCACCCAGGTGATCGCCCAGCTCAAGGGCGTCGGCGTCACCATCCTGCTCTCGGGCATCGGCTCGGCCATCATCTTCTTCGTCGTCAACGCGGTCGTC
>JASBUY010000017.1 GCA_030147645.1 Aquabacter sp.
TCTCGATCTCGGTGCGCAGGGGAATGCCGTCCGGCGTGATGCAGACGAAGGCGGGCGTCTGCAGGTCCGCGCTCTTTTCGACGCGCCAGACATCGCAGGGATTTCCGGCGACCTGGTCCGCGCCCATGGGCTCGCCCTCGCCGCGCGGGAAGGCGCGGCGGTATTCCGGCGGCACTTCGGCCTCCACCGCGCTGCCGGGCATGTCGGGCAGCATCATGATCATCCTGTAGCTTTTCAGATCCACGATGCCGAGCACCGGCGCCGGCAGCTTTCCGCCGGACAAATGGATGCGCAGGCGCGCCCCGCTCTGCGCCAAATCCATGCTGGCGCCCTGCTGCACCTTGGCTTTGAGTGCGAAATCGCCTTGAGGCAGGGGAAGGGGAGCCGCGTCGGCAACACTCGCGAGGCTGAGCGCCATCAGGGCGCCGGCAACAGTTCGAAACATAAACACGCACCTCTTGAAGCGGATCCCGCTTTAAAAAATCCCGCGCTTCATGCGGGGGCCTGAGGGTCGCCACATGCGCTCTGTACCACTGTCCTGCCGCGCGTCGCACCGGCAGGACCTCTTGAAACGGGCGAAATCCCGATTTCGGCCCGACGCAGCGTAAACAGACCGGAAGGCCGCAAGGTTTCGAAGTTCGGCGGCATTTTCAGGGCATGGCGGACGATGGGAGCGGGGGGTGTCGCATTGTGTTCGTGAAGTCGCTGCAGCATATGCCAAATCAACGTCGCATCGGCGCGCGGCGCGGTCGGTGCAGGCCCGGGGCGCAGGCCGGGACGTTGCGGGAGGATAGTGTGTCGATCTTTTGCAGACGGGCTGCGGCATGGCGCGGCCCGCAGAACCGCTGGCGCGATGCGCGCGCGGGCCGCCCATCATGAGCCTCGCCTCACCAACCCTCCAGGTCGCCGCCGTGCGCGCGCGGCGCCGGCGTTCGCTCCTGCTCACGGGTGTCATCACCGCCCTGATCCTGGCGGGCGCGATGATGGAATTCGTGCATCCGGTCTATGCGGTCGTGCTGCTCGCGGCGGCGGGCGCCGCCGGCCTTCTGCTGTGGACCGAGCCCCTGACGCCGGCCGAGACTGCCATCGCTCCGCCGCCCGCCCCACCGCGCAGCCGCGTGGAGCCGGCGGTGAGCGCCGTTGTCGCGGCTTTGCCCGAACCCGCTTTGCTGCTGACGCCCGACGCCGACATTCTGGTGGCCAATGCGCGCGTGGCCCTCGCCATCGGCCCGGCCAAGGTCGGCGACCCCCTGTCCTTCCTTGTGCGCGTGCCCGAAGTGCTGGAAGCGGTGCGCTCCAGCGCGCAGGACGGCATTCCCCGCCGTGTGGAATTCGGCGAGCGTATTCCGCTCGATCGCTGGCTGGAGGCGCATATCGTCCCCTTGCGGCTCGCCGAAGCGCCGGCGCGCAGCGCGTCTGGCGACACGCCCAAGCCCGACACCGTTCTGCTCACCTTTCGCGACCTCACCCAGCAGAGGCGGGTGGAACAGATGCGCGCGGATTTCGTCGCCAATGCCAGCCACGAACTGCGCACGCCGCTCGCCTCGCTCTCCGGCTTCATCGAGACGCTGCTGGGCCCGGCGCGCAACGACGCTGCCGCGCGCGAGCGCTTCCTCGGCATCATGGGGGCGCAGGCCCGGCGCATGTCGCGCCTGATCGACGATCTGCTCTCCCTCTCGCGCATCGAGCTCAACGCCCATGTGCGCCCCGACACCCAGGTGGAGCTGGGCATGATCGTCGCCCATGTCTGCGAGACGCTATCGCCGCTCGCGCGCGAGCGCGGCGTCGAGATCAGCGTCAGCCGCCCGGAGGAGCCGGTTCCGGTCCTCGGCGACCGGGACGAACTGATCCGCCTGTTCGAGAATCTGGTGGAGAATGCGCTGAAATATGGCGCGTCGGGCAAGCGGATTGACGTGGCCCTGTCCCTCTCGGACGGGGACGCGCTGGTGGCGGTGACGGATTTCGGCCCCGGCATTCCCTCCGAGCATCTGCCGCGCCTCACCGAGCGGTTCTACCGTGTGGATGTGGTGGCGAGCCGCGACCAGGGCGGGACGGGCCTTGGCCTTGCAATCGTTAAACATATCGTCGCCCGCCATCGCGGAAAGCTCACCATCGAGAGCCAGCCCGGCGCGGGTGCCACCTTCACGACGCGCATTGAAACCCTTGCCAAAGTTGAGAAAGCTGATTGATTTCAGTGTTTTAAATCGTCATCCGGCTGTCATCCAAGGGTCATAGAACGGTGTCGCCTGCCCGGTATTCATTCCGGGCCCATGTTGCGTCTCGGCCCCCGCAGGCCGACGGGCGACACCTGATTGGCAAGGAGACACCCCCGTGAAGCACATCACCGTTCTTGGCGCAGCGATCGCGCTCGCCGGATCCTTGGTCGCTGGCAGCGCGTCCGCGGTAGACATCAACGGCGCCGGCGCGTCCTTCCCTGCGCCTGTTTATCAGGCCTGGGGCGCGAAATATAAGGAGAAGTCCGGCAACGCCCTGAACTACCAGTCCATCGGCTCCGGCGGTGGTCAGAACCAGATCATCAACCGCACGGTTGATTTCGGCGCCTCCGACGCCCCGATGGCGGCGGACAAGCTCGCCTCCAACAACCTGCTCCAGTTCCCGACCGTGATCGGCTCGGTGGTCGCCACCGTCAATCTCGACGGCGTGGAGACCAACACGCTGAAGCTCACCGGCCCGGTGCTCGCCGACATCTATCTCGGCAAGGTCACCAAGTGGGACGACAAGGCGATTGCCGATCTGAACCCCGGCATGAAGCTGCCCTCCACGGCGATCGTTCCGGTCTATCGCTCTGACGCGTCCGGCACGACCTTCATCTTCACCAGCTACCTCTCCGAGGTCAGCCCCGAGTGGAAGTCCAAGGTTGGCGCCGCCACCTCCGTCCAGTGGCCGACCGGCGCTGGCGCGAAGGGCAATGAAGGCGTCACCGGCAATGTGAAGAACACCAAGGGTGGCATCGGCTACGTCGAGTTCATCTATGCCGCGTCCAACAAGCTGAACGTGACCCAGCTCCAGAACAAGGCCGGCAAGTTCGTCAGCCCCGAGGAGAAGGCCTTCGTGGAAGCTGCCGCCGCCGCCGATTGGGCCGGTTCCAAGGACTTCGCCGCCTCCATGATCAACACCGCCGGCCCCGGCGCGTGGCCGATCGTGAGCCCCACCTACATCCTGCTGCCCAAGAACCCCAGCAACGCCGAGACCTCGGCCGCGGTGATGAAGTTCTTCGACTGGGCCTATGGCAAGGAAGGTTCCGAGATC
>JASBUY010000019.1 GCA_030147645.1 Aquabacter sp.
CGGATCGCAGGGCTGATACGTCTCAGGCAGATGCACCACCGCCTCGCTGAAGGTGTGCGCCTGGGAGAGCGGCAATACCGCCGGGTCAGCGATGACATAATCCATTTCCGGTGCGCCCGTCGTGCCGGGATAGCCGAGATAGGCGACCTGGATAGGAGCAAGCCGGCGCGCGAACAGATCAACCTTGTTCGCACTCGTATGGCCCATCAGATCCACAAGGATATCGATGCCGGCTTCGGTGATCGCGGAAGCGATCTGGTCGAGGTCCCCCGCCGCGCAATCAAGGAAGCGGTCCACCGCCGCAATGACGCGTTGCCGATGGGGCGAGCCGTCATCCGCGCCGATGGAGACGGCGACGATTTCGAACCGTGACCTGTCATGACGCTCCAGAAGAGCCGCCATGAGGTGGGTGGTGGGGTGCTCGCGAAAATCCGCCGAGAGGTAGCCGACGCGAATTTTATCGCTCGCACTCTTGGTTCGGTCGATCCCCGGCGGTTTTTGCCGCGCACCACCAAACCGGCGCCGAGCGACCGCCAACTGAAGATGGGGATCGTCAATCATCAACGTGTCGAAGGGCGATGCGGGCGGACCTGCAGTATCCGCCCCTCGGGCGAGCGCAGCCATCAAAGCCGCATGATCGCTCCAATCGCAGACGAGGCGTCGGGACGTGTACCAGAGGCCAAGCAGATCCGGGCCTTTGATGCCCAATTCCACCGCCCGCGCATAGGCGTTTCCTGCATCGTGCGGCCGGTCCGCCGCGTGGCAGATCAGGCCGAGATTATACCAGAGCTTGCCGTCCGAGGGGCGCCGTTTCAGCGCGTCGCGATAGAGGCGGATGGAGTCCTCGTAGCGCAGTTGCTTGCCGCGCACCATGGCGAGCAGATGAAGCGCGTCCACACTGTCCGGTGCCTGCTGAAGGACCTTGCGATAGAGCTTGGCCGCATCTTCCAGCAATCCGCGCGATTGAAGCCCATATCCCTCTTGCAGCAGGCGAAGCAGGTTCGGGGGAAGCGGCGGAGGAGAAGAGGTCGGTTGCACGAAGAGCGCCCGCTGAAGAGATGGAGGAGAGTGGAAATACACCGCGCGCTCCCCCTGCTCCAGTGGACGCGCGCCGGGCTGACGCCCTCAGGTCAGGTCAAATGCAGCACCCTCGCTCTGGCGGAGCGGCGTCGGGCGCGATAGTGAGCGATAAGGAAATCTTGGGGACCCGCCTGATGCCAATCTATGCGCTCGATGACCTGACACCCGAATTGCCCGGCGAAGGCCGCTATTGGGTTGCACCCGATGCCACCCTGATCGGCCGCGTGATCCTGAAAGCGGAAGCGAGCATCTGGTTCGGCAGCGTCCTGCGGGGCGATAACGAACCCATCGTGGTGGGCGAAGGCACCAATATTCAGGAAAACTGCGTGCTCCATACCGATCCCGGCTTTCCAATGACGCTCGGGACCAATGTGACCGTCGGACACATGGCGATCCTCCACGGCTGCACGGTGGGCGATAACAGCCTGATCGGCATGGGGGCCACCGTGCTGAACGGCGCGCGCATCGGGCGCAATTCCCTGGTGGGCAGCAATGCGCTGGTGACGGAAGGGAAGGAATTTCCGGACAATTCCCTTATCGTCGGTGCGCCGGCCAAGGTGGTGCGCACCCTGGACGAGGACACCGTCGCCCGTCTGAAAGAGACCGCCCAGCGCTATCAGGCCAATTGGAAGCGCTTCGCCGCCGGGTTGAAGCGGATCGACTGAGACGGCGCGTGACCGGCGGAGCGTTGGCCGCGCTTGAGAAGCGACGCGACGGGCGGACCTAGCGTCCGCCGCCCACTACCGGGGGAGACCGGCTCTCGCCCAGCGCCACCCAAAGGGCCGGATCGCCTTGGGACTGCCGCTTCACGAAGCGATAGCCCGTATCCTTCCAGGAGAGGATTTGCGGCGCCTGATTGTCCAGGATCAGGTCGCCATGGTCGGTGACGACGGTGAGCACGGCGTGACCGTCGCCGTCCTTGTCGCGAACCACTGTGATGAGCAGGACCGAGGCCGGCCAGCCCTGGCTCATCAGCGCCTTGCGCTTGGCGAGCACATAATCCTCGCAGTCGCCCTTGCCGTCGGTTGGGTAGGCCCAGCGCTCGGTCTCTCCGAAATGCTCCAGGTCGGTAACCGGATCGACGGCCTCGTTGATGCCGGAATTGACCTTTTCGAGCTGGGCGAACCGGCTCTTGTCCATGGGCATCTCAAACACGATGTCACCGGACGCCGTGCAGTCCGAGCCATTCTCGGCGCAGAAGCGCACATAGCCGATAGGCGGCGTGGTGCCGCCGGTGGCATTAAGATGGGCTGGTTGCTGGAGGGCGGGCCCTCCGCCGCCGGGCGCGAGCGCGGCTGTGCGGGGCTCCCCGGCAGCAACGCCCGTCGCACCCGCAAGAAGCAGGCAGAGGGACAGGAGCAGGCGGGTCTGGAGCTGCATGGCGGCTGTCGGGTCTCGGTTAACAATTCGATAATGCCCCAACCTTGCCGCATTGGCGCCGTCAACCAAACTTTAACCTTAATAACGGCGATGCCGATTTCGTGAGTGGCCGTCGGCGCGCGCGCCACTAGGCCCGGGCGCGTTTGTCCTTGCCCTCTCGCCGGCTGCGTCCTATGTCCGAAACGTGCGTGATCCCGACGAGCTCCGCCGCGCGCCGCCTCGGCAGCCGGTTCTGAACGTTCCCGGCGTGGTGGCGGCCCTGTCCGCAATCATGGCGGCGATCCAGCTCATCCGCGGGGTGCTCAGCGAAGCGGCGGATATCGAGATCCTCGCCCTCTTCGCCTTCATTCCCGCGCGCTACGCGGCCGTGCCGGAATTCGAGCTGCCCGGCGGTATCGGCGCTCAGATATGGACCTTCGTCACCTATGCGCTTTTGCATGGGGGCTGGGTCCATCTGGGCGTCAATCTGGTCTGGCTGCGGGCATTCGGAACGCCGGTGGCGCGCCGCTTCGGCGCGCCCCGGTTCCTGATGTTCTGCGCCGTCACGGCGGCGGCCGGCGCGCTTGCGCACCTTGTGTCCTATCCGGGCGCCATGGTCCCCATGATTGGCGCGTCCGCCGTGGTGTCCGGCGCCGTGGCGGCGGCGGTGCGTTTCGCGTTTGCTCCGGGCGGTCCGCTGGGGCCCCGCAGCTATGGCAGCTTCGGCCATCTGCCGGCCGTACCCCTGACCCGCGCGCTGCGCGAGCCCCGCGTGCTCGTCTTCATCCTGGTCTGGGTCGGGCTCAACTTCCTGTTCGGCGTGGGCGTCAGCTTGCCGGGCGCGGAGGGCGAGATCGCTTGGCAAGCACATCTCGGCGGCTTCTTCGCCGGCCTCCTGCTCTTCTCCCTGTTCGATCCCCCGGTGCCCAACGCGTCCGCACCCCGCTTCAGCTGACCTTGTGCCTTTTGGCGGTTGCGCGGCGGGCGGGTTGAGAGGATCATTGCCCCAACGGCCGCATCGCTTGTGCAGGGTACGACCTTGTCTAAGCGCGCGGCCGGCCCGAAGCGGGCGCGCCCGCCTGAAGCTTCGGCGCAACAAGAATGGGCGCGCGCCGCGATCAGTGCAGACCAGCGGCGCGGGAATCCTCAAGGGAGTGGAGACATAGCCATGACTGTCCGTCTGCTGCTGCAGAAGAAGTCCGGTTCGCTGGTGACCATTTCTCCCGACGCTCCGCTCACGCAGGCCATCGACAGCCTTGCGGAGCACCGCATCGGCGCCATCGTGGCGGTGTCGGCGGATGGGCGGCTGGAAGGCATCCTGTCCGAGCGCGACGTGGTTCGCATCCTCGCCGAGAAGGGCACGGAGGTCCTGTCCTCACCCGTCTCGTCCGTCA
>JASBUY010000031.1 GCA_030147645.1 Aquabacter sp.
TGCAGGAGGTGATGCTCGGCTATTCCGACAGCAACAAGGATGGCGGCTTCGTCACCTCGGGCTGGGAATTGTACAAGGCGGAAACCGACCTCATCGAAGTGTTCCGCCACCACGGCGTGAAGCTGCGCCTGTTCCATGGCCGCGGCGGTTCCGTGGGACGGGGCGGCGGGCCGAGCTATGACGCCATCCTCGCCCAGCCGGCGGGCGCGGTGAATGCCCGCATCCGCCTCACCGAGCAAGGCGAAATCATCGCCTCCAAATATTCCAACCCGGAAGTGGGACGGCGCAACCTGGAGATCATGGTGGCGGCGACCCTGGAAGCCACCCTGCTCCAAAGCTCCGAGGACGCCCCTCCCCCCGCCTTCCTCCAGACCATGGAGACGCTGTCCCAGACGGCGTTCGAGGCCTATCGCGGCCTGGTCTACGAGACGCCCGGCTTCGAGGATTATTTCTGGGGCTCCACCGTCATTTCCGAGATCGCGACGCTCAATATCGGCTCACGCCCGGCCTCACGGAAGAAGACCCGCGCCATCACCGCCCTGCGCGCCATCCCCTGGGTGTTCTCCTGGGCGCAGTGCCGCCTCATGCTGCCCGCCTGGTACGGCTTCGGCACAGCCGTATCGGCCTTCCTGAAAGAAAATCCCGCAGGGATGGAACAGCTGCGCGCCATGTATCGCGACTGGCCCTTCTTCCGCACCCAGCTCTCCAGCATGGACATGGTGCTGTCCAAAAGCTCCATCGCGGTGGCCTCGCGCTATGCGGAGCTGGTGGAGGACGTGGAACTGCGGGAGCGCATCTTTTCGCGCATCCGCGCGGAATATGAGACCACGATCCGCCTGCTGCTGGAGATCATGGGCCAAAGCCGTCTGCTGGAGGGCAATCCGCTCCTTGACCGCTCCATCCGCAACCGCTTCCCCTATCTCGACCCGCTGAACCATGTGCAGATCGAGCTGCTGAAAGCCCATCGCCGCAACCAGGCGAAGGGCGAGACAACGCCGGAGCCGGTCGTGGGCGGGCCGAGCGACAAGGTTCTGCACGGGATCCAGCTCACCATCAACGGCATCTCGGCCGGGCTGCGAAACAGCGGCTGACGCCGCGCAACTCAAGGTGCGGCGGGACATGCGGCGGCGGGCGCGGCGCAGGCGCGCCTTGCCTCGCCCCGCGCGATCTTTTATGACGCCCTCTCAACGGCCCCGGTCCAAACCGGGGCTTTGCTTTGTTTGCGCGGCGCGCCCCTGGCGCCCGGCAAGTCGGAGGACCCCGCCGTGGCCAACGTGGTCGTGGTCGGCTCGCAATGGGGCGACGAAGGCAAGGGTAAGATCGTCGACTGGCTGTCTGAGCAGGCCGACGTGGTGGTGCGTTTCCAGGGCGGGCACAATGCCGGCCATACCCTGGTGGTGAACGGCGTCACCTACAAACTCTCCCTCCTGCCGTCGGGCGTCGTGCGTCCCGGCAAGCTGTCGGTGATCGGCAACGGCGTGGTGCTTGATCCCCAGGCGCTGGTGGATGAGCTCGCCCGCCTCGCCAAGCAGGGCGTTGTGGTCGGCCCGGACCGGCTGCGCATTGCGGAAAACACGCCGCTGATCCTCTCGGTTCATCGCGAACTGGATGCGCTGCGCGAGAATGCCGCGAGCCCGGATGCCCGGATCGGCACCACGCGGCGCGGCATCGGCCCGGCCTATGAGGACAAGGTCGGCCGTCGCGCCATCCGCCTCGTGGACCTCTCCGACCCCTCGACCCTTCCGGCCAAGGTGGAGCGCCTCCTCACCCACCACAATCTGCTGCGGCGCGGCCTCGGTGTGGAGGAAGTGGACCCGGCATCGCTGATCGCGGACCTGACCGCGCTCGCCCCGCAGGTCCTTCCCTTCATGGACCGGGTGTGGGAATTGCTCGATCAGGCGCGGCGCGCCGGCAAGCGCATTCTGTTCGAAGGTGCGCAGGGTTCGCTGCTCGACATCGACCACGGCACCTATCCCTATGTGACCTCGTCCAACACGGTCGCGGCCTCCGCGGCGAGCGGCGCGGGCGTCGGCCCCGCCGCGCTGGACTATGTGCTCGGCATCACCAAGGCCTATACGACCCGCGTGGGCGAAGGCCCCTTCCCGACCGAGTTGAAGGACGAAGTCGGCCGCCTGCTGGGCGAGCGGGGCCGCGAGTTCGGCGTCGTGACCGGCCGCCCCCGCCGCTGCGGCTGGTTCGACGCGGTGCTGGTGCGCCAGACGGTGCGCACCTGCGGCATCCACGGCATCGCACTCACCAAGCTCGACGTGCTGGATGGCTTCGACGAGATCAAGGTCTGCGTCGGCTATCGCCTGGATGGCCGCGAAATCGACTATCTCCCGAGCGAGGGCGGGGCGCAGACCCGGCTCGAGCCGATCTATGAGATCATTCCCGGGTGGCGCGAATCCACCGCCGGGGCGCGCTCCTGGGCGGACCTGCCTGCCGGAGCCGTTAAATATGTGCGCTGGGTCGAGGAATTGATCGGATGCCCGGTCGCCGTCCTCTCCACCAGCCCCGAGCGCGACGACACCATCCTCGTTCACAATCCGTTCGAGAATTAACGTCCGTTTTTCCCTCTTGGAGCATTCTTCCCGCTCATGGCCGACTATTACCCGCTCCTGGTTCGCGCGATTTCCGGCCTCTCCCAGAATACGGGGGAGGCCCGCAAATCCGTATATGACCGTGCGCGGGGCGCGCTGCTGAAGCAGTTGCGCAGCGTCGAGCCCCCGCTGCCGGAAGGCGAGATCCTGCGCGAGCGCCAGTCGCTGGAAGATGCCATTCGCCGCGTCGAGGCCGAACAGCCTCAGGAAGCGGGACCGGCCGACGCGCCTGAGCCCGCCCAGAAGGTGCCCGCGGCCCCGGAGCCGGAAAAGACCGCTCCGCCCCTGCCGCCTCTGCCGAAAGAGAGCGCAACCCGTGCGCCCGCCGCGCGGCCGGACCCGCTCACCGCAGCAAAGGCGCTTGCGGACAAGGCCATGGCCGCCCCGGTTGGCGCGCCTGCGGCCTCCCAGCCGGCCAAAACCGACGTCACGAAGACGGACGTCAGCAAGTCCGACAAAAGCAAGTCAGACACTGCGAAAGCCGATCTCACAAAAGCGCCTTCGACCACCGCCCCCTCACCGGCGCCGTCCGAGCCCGCGACCGCCGATTCGGACGATCTGGTGGACGAAGCCACCGTCACACGGCCGGTGCTCGGGCGCGGCCGCGTGGCCGAGCGCCCGGAAAAGGCCGATCGGCACGAGCGTCCGCGCCTGCCCGCCGAAAAGGCGGAAGCGGGCAAGCCGCGCTGGCAGCGCACGGTGTTGGTGGTCGGGCTCATCGCCCTGCTGATCGCTGGCGGCGCCTATGCGGTGGTCAATCGCGAGACCCTGTTCGGCGGCACCGATCGGCCGGCTCAAGCCAACGCGCCGGCGCCGGAGCCCGAGGCGACGCGCCAGGAGCAGCCGAAGAATTCCGATCGCGTGTCCCAGTCCGGCGCGGCACCCGCCCAGCGGCCGGCAGCCCCTGCGCCGCGCCAAGCGACCGGCACGCAGCGCGCCTATCTGTTCGAAGAGGCCGCCGGCGGCGCGCAGGGCCTCCAGACCTATGAGGGCACCGTCACCTGGAAGACGGAAACCTTCAATGCCGGTCCCGGCCTGCCTCCCGACGTGGGAATTCGCGCCGACATCCAGATCCCCGGCCGGCTCGGCGTCGCCTTCACCCTGCGCCGCAACGCCGACGCGGCGCTGCCCGCGTCGCACACCATCGAGATCAGCTTCACGCTGCCCCCGGACTTCGCCTATGGCGGCATCAGCAATGTGCCCGGCATCCGCATGAAGCAGACCGAGAGCGCCCAGGGCGCGCCGCTGGCGGGACTCTCGGTGCGGGTCAATCCTGCCTATTTCCTGGTGGGCCTCTCTGCGGTCCCTGCCGACAAGGACCGCAATCTTCAGCTCTTGCAGAGCCGGCCCTGGATCGACATTCCCGTGGTCTATGCCAACAACAAGCGGGCGATCCTGGCCTTCGAAAAGGGGCCAGCGGGCGAACAGGCGTTCCAAGATGCGTTCGCCGCCTGGGGCGAATTGCTGCCGCAGGCGCCTCCGCCCATGTCGCCTCTGCCGCCGTCCGCCAACTGAGCCTTTTCGCGCCTATCCCGCCTTTCGCAGGGATTTGAGGGCGTAAAGGGCATCGAGCGCGGCGCGCGGCGTCATCTCATCCGGGTCGAGCGCGTCGAGGGCGGCGGCGAGGCGATCGTCCGCCGCCACCCCAGGCGACACAGGCGTTGGCGCAGGGGGGCGCATCACGGCAGCGAACAAGGGCAGGTCGTCCACCAGCTTTTGCGCCGGCGAGACCCGTTCCGCCGCTTCCAGTTCCGCAAGCACCGCCTTGGCGCGGGTGATGACCGCCGCCGGCAGCCCCGCGAGCCGGGCCACCTGGATGCCGTAGGAGCGGTCGGCCGCCCCGAGCACAACCTCATGCAGGAAGACCACGTCCCCCTGCCATTCCGTGACCTTGACGGTGGCGTTGACCAACCGCGCGCAGCGCTGCGACAGCGCCGTCAATTCATGGAAATGGGTGGCGAAGAGCGCCCGGCAGCGATTGACCTCGTGCAAATGCTCCAGGCTCGCCCAGGCGATGGACATGCCATCGAAGGTCGCTGTGCCGCGCCCGATTTCGTCCAGGATGACGAGGGAGCGGGGCGTCGCCTGGTTCAGGATGGCGGCGGTCTCCACCATTTCCACCATGAAGGTGGAGCGCCCGCGCGCGAGATCGTCCGCCGCGCCCACCCGTGAGAACAGCCGGTCCACGATGCCGAGCCGGGCCGCGCGGGCGGGCACGAAGCATCCCGCCTGCGCGAGCACGGCAATCAGCGCATTCTGGCGCAGGAAGGTGGACTTGCCCGCCATGTTGGGGCCGGTCAGCAGCCACACCTTGCCCCCGTGTGCGCCCTCGGGCGCCGAAAGGTCGCAATCATTGGCGACGAAGGGATCCTTGGAGCGGGCGAGCGCCTGCTCCACGACGGGGTGGCGCCCGCCTTCCACGGCGAAATCCAGATCCGGCGTCATCTGCGGGCGCACATGGCGCTCGTCCACCGCGAGCCGGGCGAGGCCGGCATGCACATCCAGTTCCGCCAGCGCCTCGGCGGCGGCGCGGATCGGCTCGGCTTCGGCCACCACATCGCCCGCGAGGCGGTCAAACAGCGCCTGCTCGATGGCGAGCGCGCGTTCGCCGGCCGAGGCGATGCGGCTCTCCAGGTCCGCCAATTCCTGGCTGGTGAAGCGCACGGCTCCGGCGAGGGTCTGGCGGTGGGTGAATGTCGCGAGATGCGGCGGTTCGCGCAGCTTCTCGGCATGCTGCGCCGTCACTTCCACGAAATAGCCGAGGACCGCATTGTGGCGGATCTTGAGGGACTTGATCCCGGTCTCCTCGACATAGCGGCGCTCCAGCGCGGCCACCACGCGGCGGCTTTCGTCGCGCAGCGCGCGCGTTGCATCGAGATCGGCATCATAGCCGGCGCGAATGAACCCGCCGTCCCGGCGCAGATGGGGCGGTTCGTCCACCAGGGCGGAGATGAGATCGCCGGCGAGGCGGGGTTGAGGGGCGCGCAGCGCGCGCACGCAGGCGGCAAGGCGCTCCGGTGCATCCTCCGGCAAGCTCGCCGCCAATGCGGCGCCCTCTTCCAGCCCCTGGCCGATGGCAAGCAGGTCTCGCGGGGAGCCGCGCTGGAGCGACAGGCGCGACAAAGCGCGGGCAAGGTCCGGCGCGCCCGACAAATGCCGGCGGATGGCGGAAGTGCGCTCGGGGTCATCCACCAGAAAGGCGACGGCGTCATGCCGCGCGCGGATCGCGTCAAGATCAGTCAGCGGCTCGGAGAGGCGCCGGGCGAGGAGGCGGGCGCCGGCAGCGGTCAGGGTGCGGTCCACGCTCGCCAGCAGCGAGCCGCGCCGGTCTCCCGAGGTGGTGCGCACGAGTTCTAGATTGGCGCGGGTGCCCGCGTCGATCAGCATGGCGCCGCCTTCAGCCGTTCGGCTCGGCGGGGCGAGGGCGGGTCGCGCGCCCAATTGGGTGCGTTCCACATAGGCGACGATGGCAGCGGCGGCGATCAGCTCGGCACGGGCGAAGGTGCCAAAGGCATCGAGCGTCGCGACCTGGAAGAACTGCGCGAGCCGCTGCTCGGCGCCCGCCCCCTCGAAGCCCTGGCGCGGCAGCGGCGTGA
>JASBUY010000050.1 GCA_030147645.1 Aquabacter sp.
ATTGAAGGATCTTGTCCTCACGGGCCGCCTGCGCCCCGGCGAGCGTCTCTCCGAGACCCGCCTTGCCGAACGCCTCGGCGTCAGCCGCACCCCCTTGCGCGAAGCCCTGATGAAGCTGGAGGAGGAGGGCCTCGTCGTCGGCCGGCGCAATCTCGGCTATGTGGTGGCGGATTTCGACATCAAGACCGCCTGCGACCTGCTGCACGTGCGCGCCGCCCTGGATGCTTGCGCAGCGGAATTGGCGTGCGTGAGCGCCACGCAGGACGACCTCGACGCCATCCGCGACATCATTGAGCAGATGATCTCGTTCGAAGACAAGAAGCGTTCGAACACCGCCAACGTGGCCCATAATCTCGACCTCGGGCTGAAGATCCATAAGGTGATCGCGGCCGCGACCCGCAATGATGCGCTCATCCGCATGACCGAACAGGTCTACCAACAATTGCAGATGGCGCTCTGGCTGGAGGTCTTGTTCCAGGATTCCGAGCGGCGCGGGCTGGAACAGCATATGGCGATCGCCGATGCCATCATCGCCCGCGATGTTGAGGCTGCCGGCAAGGCGGCGCGCGACCATGTGATGGATCGGCTGAACAACATGACGCGGGTGCGGGAAATCATTCAGCAGCGCCACATCCTGCCGAACCTGATGTCCATGCGCTGACGCCGCGCGCCCTTTCATCGATGGCAAATCCACCGGGACGCCAGCGTGCGCGGTGAGCCGTCAACCTCGCGTGGCACCGGGCGCGCCGCGGGGCGCGCCCGGCCTATCCATTACGGCGCTTCGATCAGTTTGGGATCGAACTTGTTGATGTCCTCGATCAGGGCATTGGTGGTGATGCTCTTGGCATCCACCGGGCCATTGATCACGCCCGACTCGCGCAGCCAGTCCATATAGGCCTGATAGGCCTGGACATTCACTTCGCCCCAGAGCTTCTGGCCGGGCGAGAGCTTCCAGGTGCGGATGCGGTCTTCCAGCACCGCGAGGTCGTAGGTCACCGCCTCTTCCAGCTCCATGTTGGACGGACGGGTCTGCGGATAGAGTTCGTAGGTGATCTTGATGGCTTCACGCGGGAAGGCAATGGCATAGGCGGTGCCCATGGCATAGGCGCGGCTGAAGCCGACGAGATCCGCCCGGCGCTTCTCGATGGTCTCATCGAGCGCCACCCAGGAATTGCTCGGGAAATTCTCGATCGCCGGATCTTCCAGACGCTTCAGCTTCACACCGGCGCGCTCGATCAGCGTGTAATAGGTGTCGTATTGGCTCAGCGCCTTCACCTCGCCCCGGCGCACAAGAGCGGCGGTTTGCGCGGGCTCGCCAGTGACCACCAGGCGTATGTCGGTATCGGGATTGAGGCCGGCGGATTTCGCGAGCGATTTCGCGACCGGCACGCCCACCGAGCCCATGGAGAGGACGCCGATGGTCTCGCCCTTGAGGTCCTTATAGCTGTTGATGCCGCTGTCGGCCTTCACGGCGAGGCCGAAAATGTTGCGGCGATAGGCTTCGAAAAAGACCTTCGCCTTTACGCCCTGGAGCGTGAGGATGGCAAGGGGCTCGGGCGCGGCGAGGGTGATGGCCACGTCCCCGGTCGCGAGGCTCCGCATGCAGTCGATGGAGCCCGGGAAGGTCACCATGTCCATCTCGACGCCATTATCCTTGAACCAGCCCTTCTTCTGGGCGATGGCGAAGGGGGCGACGGCCACGTTGTATGTTTTCGCGCACCAGCCGACCCGGATCTTCGTTGCCGCTTCGGCCGGAAGGCCGACGCAGAGCGCCACGGCGGTCGCACCGAGCGCTGTCACTACACGATGGATCATGGGTCACCTCTGGTTGGGGATTGGGAAGGTTTGAGTTTTTGACCGGAGACCGCGATCTCCGGCGGTCTTTCATTCTTCGATCGCCACATCCTGCGTCGGGCGCTTTTCCCAATAGATCAGGCGGTGGCGCGCATGGACGATCAAGCGGTTGAGCACGAGGCCGAGGATCACGAGGACGATCAGGATCGAGAACGACCCCGCCACGTCCATGGACGAGTTCATGCTTT
The DNA here is from genome assembly GCA_030147645.1 of Aquabacter sp. Classification (GTDB taxonomy): domain Bacteria; phylum Pseudomonadota; class Alphaproteobacteria; order Rhizobiales; family Xanthobacteraceae; genus Aquabacter. The sequence goes on from JASBUY010000050.1 coordinate 2,043, forward strand.
GCATCAGCATGCCGAGGCCCCGCTCGGCACCCAGGAATTCCGCGACGATGACGCCGATGATGGCGAAGGTCAGCGCGATTTCGAGGCCCGCCATGATGTAGGGCAGGGCCGAAGGCAGGCGCAGCATCCAGAAGACCTGCATGTCCGTTCCGCCCAGGGAGCGGATCAGGTCTACGCGGTCCTGCTCTACAGCACGCAGGCCGGCCGCCGTGTTCACCATCACCGCGAAGAAGCAGATCAGCGCGCCTGCGACGATCTTCGAGGTCATGCCGAGGCCGAACCACAGCACGATCAGAGGGGCGATCGCGATCTTCGGCATCGACTGGAGGACGATGACATAGGGATACAGGAAGAAGGCGAGGTAACGATTGGTCGCAATCCCGACGCCAATGAGCAATCCCGCAGTGGCGCCGATCACGAAGCCGGCGATGATCTCCAGCAAGGTGATGCCCATATGTTCGAAATACAGTCCGCTCGCGAGCCCGCGATACAGAGCCTGGAACATGGCGGTCGGAGCCGGAACAATGAAGGCGGGCACCTGCATCACGCGCACCGCCGTCTCCCATGCCCCCAGCAGGCAGGCCAGGAGCAGCAGGCTCAGCGCGATGGTCTTCGGCGTGGAGCGAATGGGCGGGAGGCTGCTCATCAGTCGATCACTCCGACGGAGCCGAAATGGGAGCGGATCCGCGCCACATAGGCGCCGAAGGCCGGCGAACTCATCATTTCCAACGGGCGGGGACGGGGCAGGTCGATGTCCAGCACCTCCGCCACGCGGCCCGGGCGCGGGGTCATGACCACGACCCGGTCGGCCAGGAACACCGCTTCGGGAATGGAGTGGGTGATGAAGAGGATGCTCTTGTGGTGGCGGCTCCAGAGCTTCTGCAGCTCCACATTCATATGTTCGCGCGTCATGGCGTCGAGCGCGCCGAAGGGCTCGTCCATGAGCAGGATGGAGGGTTCGTGCAGTAGCGCGCGCGCGATGGCGACGCGCTGCTGCATGCCGCCGGACAATTCGTTGGGATAGCGATCCAGGAATGCCTCAAGCCCCACGAGAGACAGCAGCGCGCGGGCGCGCTCCTCATGTGCCTTGCGGTTGAGCCCTTGAATGTCCGCGGGCAACATGACGTTGCGCAGGACGGTGCGCCAGGGAAACAGCAGCGGCGCCTGGAACACCACGCCGATATCTCGGCGCGGACCGGTGACCGGCGTGCCATCGATCTTCACCGCACCGGCCGTGGGGGTGAGCAGGCCCGTGAGCATTTTCAGCATCGTCGACTTGCCGCAGCCGGAGGGGCCGACAATGGCGACAA
>JASBUY010000053.1 GCA_030147645.1 Aquabacter sp.
ATCGTAGTAGGTTAGCGAATTTCCGGATATTTCCGGTGTGGTAAAATGGTGCCCAGGGGCGGAATCGAACCACCGACACTGCGATTTTCAGTCGCATGCTCTACCAACTGAGCTACCTGGGCGCCGAGCCGTCTCGAAAGACTGTTCGGAGCGGCGTGTATAGAGAAGTCGATGGGCCCTGTCCAGAGCCGCCCCCGGCGGGATGCGGCGGGAGAGGGGAAGGGGTCGGAACTTCCTAATTAAAATATTGTTTTTGCAAAAAAATTCACGGTTCTAAGGGGTCCTGTCCCTGTGGAAGATGCACGGCGAAGGGCGGGACCGGGAGGATTTCCTCATCCAGCGGACCACCGTTGCGCCACATGACGATGGCGAAGGCGGCAGCATCCAGCGTGGTGAGCGGGGCATGCCAGGTGCCGGGGGCAAAGGTGACCCCTTCGTTCGGGCCCGGGAGGAAGGCTCGGACGCGGGCAAGGTCCGGTCCGCCATCGCCGCCCGGCGCCACCACCACGATCCAGCGGGCCGGCGCGAGCGGCAGGAAGCTCTGGCTGGAAAAGGCGTGCCGCTCGATGATCGAAATCTGAGGCGGGTCCTCCACCGCCGTCCCGCGCACGATGGAGAGGCTGGGCTTCGCCTCCGCGCGCAGGTTCGCCAGTCCCTCGTCGAAATAGTCCCGCTGGCCTGCCGCGACGGGCGCGCGCAGCACCGCACCGAAGGGCGCGAACGCCTCCTCGGTCAGGGGCTCAGCAAGTAGGGCGCTCACGCGGCCACCTTGGCGAGGGTCAGCACAGTGTGCAGCAGCACGTTCGCGCCCGCCGCGCAGTCCGCCTTCTCGGCGGATTCCGCCTCGTTGTGGCTCACGCCATCCTTGCAGGGCACGAAGATCATGGCGGTGGGCACGATGGTCGCCAGGGCGAAGGCGTCGTGGCCCGCGCCGGACACCATGGGGCGGCTCGGCAGGCCGAGCCCCTCCGCCGCGTCGCGTACGGCGGCGATGACGGCGGGGGCGAAATGGGTAGGTTCCTTGCGCCAATTGAGGTCGAGCACGATCTCCACACGCCGCCGCGCCGCGATCTCCGCCACCTTGGCCGCAAGCGCCTTATGCAAGGTTTCCAGCGTGTCCGCGTCCGGGCTGCGGAATTCGGCCGTAAAGGTGATCGCGCCTGGGATCACGTTACGCGAGGGATTGGCGATCACGCATTCGCCCACGGTGCCCACCGCCGCCGGTCCATGCTGCGTGGCAAGCGCCTCGATGGCGAGCACGATTTCCGAAAGGGCGGCGAGCGCGTCGCGGCGAAGGGGCATGGGAGTCGAGCCCGCGTGGCTTTCGAAACCGGTGATGCGCCCGTCATACCAGACGATGCCCTGGCCGTGCTCCACGACGCCGATGGTCTTTCCCTCGGCCTCCAGGATCGGTCCCTGCTCGATATGGAGTTCCACGAAGCCGGAAAAGGCCTGCGCCCCCACCTTTGTCGGGCCACGATAGCCGATGTCGTCCAACGCCTCCGCGACGCTGACGCCCTCGCTATCCGTGCGCGAGAGGATGTCGGCTACCGTGAAGTCACCGACATGGGCCAGCGAGCCCATGAGAGCGGGCGCGAATCGGGAGCCTTCCTCATTGGTCCAGTTGCACACGCAGAGCGGCGCCTGCGTCTCGATGCCGGCATCGTTCAGCGTGCGCACCACTTCCAGTGCCGCCAGCGTCCCCACGATGCCGTCGAACTTGCCGCCGGTCGGCTGGGTGTCGAGGTGCGAGCCGAAGCCGAGCGGGGCAAGACTCATGTCCTTTCCTGGGCGGATGGCGAACATATTGCCGAGTTCGTCCACGTGCACCGTGAGGCCCGCGGCCTCGCAGGCGGTGCGAAACCAGTCGCGGACCTTCTTATCTTCCTGTGACAGGGTGAGGCGGCGCACGCCGCCCTTTTCCGTTGCCCCGAAGCGGGCGGTCTCCATCACCGTGTCCCAGAAGCGGTCGGCGTCGATGCGAAGATTGGGCAAAGCGGTCATGCAGGCTCCGGGACACTCTGTTCGGCGAGGATGCAGCGCGCGAAGCGGCCCGGACCGAGATCGATGCGGGGCGGCAGCGCGTCGCGGCAACGCGGCTGCGCGAAGGCGCAGCGGGGGGAGAAGGAGCAGTTCGTGGGGGCGACGTCCAGCGAGGGCGGCGTGCCGGGAATGGTCTCCAGCCGCGCACCGCGCTTCGCGCCATGCACCGTGGAAGCGAGAAGCCCGCGCGGATAGGGGTGGATCGGCCGGCGCACGATGTCCGCTAGCGACCCGCTCTCCACGATCTGGCCGGCATACATGACCGCAACGCGGTCGCAGATCTCGATGGCGACGCCGATATCGTGGGTAACGAAGATCACCGACATGCCCATCTCGCGCTGCAATTCGCGCAGCAGCAGCAGGATCTGAATCTGCACGGTGGCGTCGAGCGCGGTGGTGGGCTCGTCTGCCAGGAGCACCTTCGGCTTGCAGGCCAGAGCCAGGGCGATCATGGCCCGCTGGCGCATGCCGCCGGACATTTCGTGCGGATAGGCTGCGAGCCGCCGCTTGGCGGAGGGAATGCGCACCAGTTCCAGCATTTCGAGCGCACGCGCTATGCCCTCAGCTCGGCTCTTGCCCTCATGGCGCACGACGCTTTCCGCGATCTGGTCACCGATCGTGTAGACCGGGTCGAGGGCCAGCGCGGGCTCCTGGAAGATCATGGAAACCACCTTGCCCCGGAAGTCGGACAGGGCGGCGTCGGAGAGCGCCAGCACATCCTGGCCGGCCACGCTGACACGGCCGGAAATCTGCGCCTTCTTGCGCGGCAGGAGGCGCATCAGCGCGCGCATGGTGACGCTCTTGCCGGACCCGGATTCGCCCAGCAGGCCGAGCACCTCGCCTTCGCCGAGCGACAGGGAGACACCGTTCACGGCATGCACGGTGCGTTCGCCGGTGAAGCGGATGGTGAGGTCCTCCACGCTGACCACGGGCGCGGCAGGGGAGGGTGCGGTCATGTGGAAAGCTCCGGCGTCTTGGTGTGAAAGTCGGTTTCGCGCTGGAAGGCGGCACCGATGGCAAGGATGTCCGCCTCGCCGAACGGCTTGCCCATGAGCTGGAGGCCCACCGGGAGGCCCGCCTTCGTGAAGCCGGCGGGCAGGCTCACGGCCGGCAGGCCGAGATAGTTCACCGGGCGCGTAAAGCGGGTGAGGCGCTGCATCATGGCCTCGGCATGGGGAGCGGCGCCGAGGTCCGTCTCCGCGATGGTGGGCGCGGGCACGGGCGCGCCCGGCGCGAGCACCGCGTCGATCCCCTTCACGGCCGCAAGATGAGCGGCGAGTGCAGGCCCGCGCCAGCGCAGCGCTTCCAGATAGGTGACGGCGGGAATGGCGAAGCCGTTCTCGATGCGCGCGCGCACCTGGTCGCCATACTCCTGCGGCCGGTGGGCGAGGCCTTCGGCATGGAACGCCGCAGCCTCAGACAGGAGCACGATGATGGAGGCAGCGGAGAGGCGGGCCTGGTCGGTGAGGTCCACGGGCACGATGCGGGCGCCCGCACGGGCGAAGGTGACGATGGCCTCGTCCATGGCCTCCGCCACCTCCGGATCAAGGTCGTCCACGTAGAAGGACGTGGGAATGCCGATGGTGCGCCCGGCGATGCCCGCGCGCGTCGCAGCAAGATAATCGGGCACCGGCCGGGACGCGCAGGTGGGGTCGGCCGGGTCGGCGCCGGCCATGAGGCCTGTCAGCAGCGCGCAATCCTCCACCGTGCGGGCCATGGGGCCGACGGTATCGAGGGATTGGGAGAGCGGCATCGCCCCCGCGCGGCTGATGAGGCCGACCGTGGTCTTGAGCCCAGACACGCCGCAGAAATGCGCCGGCAGCCGGATCGATCCGCCGGTGTCTGACCCCAGTGCAGCATAGGTGAGCCGCGCCGCCACCGCCGTGCCCGAGCCGGAGGAGGAGCCGCCCGTCACATGGTCCGGATTCCAGGCGTTGCGGGCGGCGCCATAATGCGGGTTATGGCCGGTGGGGCCGAAGGCGAACTCCACCATATGCAGGGCGCCGAGCCGTACCGTGCCGGCATCCTTTAGGCGCTGGAGCGCGGTGGAGGTGACGGGCGCGACAAAGTCGCGCCGCACCTTCGAGCCGCACGTCACCACATGCCCCGCGTCGTAATACATGTCCTTATGGGCGAGCGGCACACCGTGCAGCGGGCCTTTTACCTCCCCGCGCGCGAGCGCCGCATCGGCGGCGTCCGCCGCCTTCAGGGCGGCCTCGGCCTCGATGGAGATGAAGGCGTTGAGCCGCGGCTGCGCCTTTTTGATGCGCGCAAGGCAGGCTTCGGTGGCCTCGCGGGAGGAAAGCCGTTTCGTCCGAATGGCGTCGGCGACCTGCGTGAGGGTCAGAAGGGTGGGGTCATCGATCCGCGCGGGAGGCTGGGCATGCGCGTTCATTGTTCCTCCCCCTGAATCTGGATGCGCTGGAAGGTGGCAGGTTCCAGGTCGAGCGGCAGGGTGCCCGCGACGGAGGCGAACACGCCCAGAGGGGGCGTGATAGCCGTGACGATGCGCGCTGCCGTCTCCGGGGAA
>JASBUY010000059.1 GCA_030147645.1 Aquabacter sp.
CGCGGGGGAAACGCCCATGTCAGCGCCGCACCGGGCCACGGGACGGCGAGAGGTCCGCACCCCTCGCGCCGACCGCGTCCACCGTCAGGACCACCGCCGCCATCACATAGCTGAGCGGACAGGCGACCAGCATCATCATGCCCGCCAATTGCTGGTCCTCCAGGCTCGACGGGCCGACCGAGCACAAAGCGAAGACCAGGGCGGGTAGGGCATAGAGGTCGCGCGGCGCGAACAGCAGCAGCGCGCCGAGGAGGCAGGCGAGCTTGCCCGTCACCAGAAGCGCACCCACCGCGCCCCAGCGGCGCGCCGCGATGGACTGGGTGGCGCACAACCAGAACGCTGTCGCCACGGCGAGCAAAGTGAGGAGAAACGCCGCCTGCAGCGCGCCCTCGAGCGCAGCGGTCAGGCGCGGCACATGCCAGGCCCAAAGAACAAACATCTGCAGCGCCGCCACCGCCCAGAGCCGGTCCCAACCCCCCGTCTTCTCGGGCCAGACACGCGTGATGGCGATGGCCAACACAGGCGCCGCCACATTCATGAGAGCGAGGTGGAGCCCCATCCGCGCACTCAGCGCCCCGCCCTCGAATACGAGGGCCATGGCGAGCAGCGCGCCCGCAACGGCGCCCGCGGCGCACAGCAGCGCGGCGAACGACGCGTCCGTGCCGGCGGAGGCCTGGGCGCGCGAAAGGGTGGCGGGGAGCGCGGACATCATCAGCTCAACGTCAAGCTCGGATGGATGTTCCCTAACGTCAGTGTACGGGCCGGGGATGCCCGTCGCAGGGAACCGCGTCGGCGCGCCTGTGTTCGATCAGGAGGCGGCGCGCGCTCCGCAGAGGGGCGCCACCCAAGGCCAAAGGAGATTGCCATGTGGCTCGAACCCAAGCTCATCGGGGAAGACGAGGGCGGCCGCCTCGGCATCATGCCGGGCTGGTGGGCGCTCGCCAGCGACGGGACGCCGTTCTCCGGGCCTTATCCCACCGAAGAGGCGGCCATCGTGAGCATTGGGAAGCGCGACTTTTCGCAGCCGACAGGCCGCCCGGGCGAGGCCGGCCCGCCGCCCGAGGAATAAAGAATGGCACAAGGTCTCGGCCTCGCCCCCCTCGGCCTGGGCACCGTCCATCTGTGCATCGACATGCAGCGCCTGATCTCGCCCGGAGGTCCCTGGCCGGCGCAGTGGGCGCCGCGCATCCTCCCCGCCGTGCGGGCGCTGGCCGCGCATCGGCCCGAGCGCACCATCTTCACCCGCTTCCTCCCGCCCGCCGTGCCCCAGGCTCTGCCCGGAACCTGGCAGGCATTTTATGAAAAATGGCGGGACATCACCCGTGAGCATATCGATCCCGCCGTCTTGGATCTGGTGCCCGAGCTCGCCGGCTTCGCTCCCCCCGCGCGCATCATGGACAAGTCGCGCTATTCCGCCTTCACCGCACCCGATCTTCTGCCCTTCCTCACCGCGCACCACGTGGACACGTTGATCCTCTCCGGCGCGGAAACCGACATCTGCGTCGCCGCCACCCTGTTCGATGCCGTGGATCTGGGCTTTCGCACCATCGTCGCGCGCGAAGCCGTGTGCTCCTCATCGGACACGGGGCACGACGCGGTCCTGACCCTGCTCGAACGCCGCCTGGCCGTTCAGGTGGAGGTGGCCGGCGTGGAGGAAATCCTCTCCCAATGGAGCCGCCGCGCCGTCGCTTGACGGGCGGCCCGAGACCGCGCGGAGAAGAGGATCGGGGAACATGCCTGCGCGGGAGAGGTTGAAAACACAAGCCAGCCGATATCGGAGCCCGCCATGACCGCCTACGCCACGCCGCCTTTGCCCGCGCAGCGCCAGCCCATGCCGGGCACCACCGATGCCATGTCGCCGCGCCCCGACCATGGCGAGACCTCCTATGTGGGCTCCGGGCGCCTCAAGGGGCTCAAGGCACTTGTCACCGGCGGCGACAGCGGCATCGGCCGCGCCGTATGCATCGCCTTCGCCCGCGAAGGCGCCGACATCTGCATCTCCTATCTGGAAGAGGACGAGGATGCGGAAGAGACGCGCCGCCTCGTGGAGGAGGCCGGGCAGAAGGCGATCCTGTCGGCGGGCGACATTTCCGATCCCGCTTTCTGCCGGCAGATGGTGGAAGACGCGGCGGCGGAACTCGGCGGCCTCGACATCCTGGTCAACAACGCCGCCCACCAGGCGAGCTTCGCGACCATGGAAGACATTTCGGACGAGGAATGGGCGCACACTTTCGCGGTGAATGTGCATCCCATCTTCTATCTGACCAAGGCGGCGCTGAAGCATATGCGCAACGGCGGCAGCATCATCAACACGGCCTCCATCAATTCCGACATGCCCAATCCCTCGCTGCTCGCTTATGCGACCACCAAGGGGGCCATCCATAATCTCACGGCGGGGCTCGCCCAATCCCTGGCGGAGCGCGGAATACGGGTGAATGCCGTGGCGCCCGGCCCCATCTGGACCCCGCTCATTCCCTCCACCATGCCGGAGGAGGCGGTGAAGACCTTCGGCCAATCCGTGCCCATGGGCCGGCCCGGCCAACCGGCGGAGCTTGCCACCGCCTATGTGATGCTGGCCGATCCGCGCTCAAGCTATGTCTCGGGCGCCACCATCGCGGTCACCGGCGGCAAGCCGTTCCTGTGAGGCGCCGCCATGTCCAGCGCCACGACTCCGGGCTGGAAGCGATACGGTTCTGGCGGTGAAAATCCTTGATCGGAACGTGCTCCGGCGGGACGGCGCGCCCAGATCGGTCGCTCTTTCTTGCCTCTTTCCTATCAATCAAGTGACTTGAATAATCCCTGACGCCCTCTACTCTCCCCTCCACGGCGCCCGGCCGGGACCAGATGTGGGAGCAGGACATGGCGGAAGAATTGGGCATCGACCAGACGTCGGATGAGACCCACGGGGTCTACAAGCCCTATGGCTGGCACCACTGGCCGCAATTTCCCTGGATGAGCTACCAGTTCCGCCGCGCGCTCGGCGAAACCCAGGAAGGGGGCGGCGCCGTCTCCGAATGCTTCCTGGCGGCGAGCCGCATGATCCCCGGCGATCAGGAAAGCTGGCACCGGGAATGGAAGCGCATCGCCGATTTCAACCAGCAGCGCGGCGATGAAGCCTTTGCCAAGGGCCATATCCGCACCGCCATGAATTGCTGGCTGCGGGCCGTCAATTACTACCGCCACACCGAATTCTGGCTCGACTATACCGATCCGCGCCGCCTGCCCGCCTTCACCGAGATGGAGAATTGCTCGCGCAAATATCTGGAAAACCTCAACCCCGCCGGAGAGGTGCTCCAGATTCCCTATGAGGACGGCAAGACGCTGTTCGCCTATTTCGTCCGCGCGCCGTTCGACACTGGAAAGCAGCCGGTCCTGATCTGCATGGGCGGCCTCGATTCCATCAAGGACGAGATGTGGTTCATGCAGGCCCACGCCGCGCTCCAGCGGGGCATTTCGGTGCTGATGATCGACGGTCCCGGCCAGGGCGGCACGCTGCGCCGGCACAAGCTGACCACCCGCCCCGATTATGAGGTGCCGATCGGCAAGTGCGTGGACTATCTCCTCACCCGGGACGATATCGATCCCGCCCGCATCGCGGTCTGCGGCTCCTCCCTCGGCGGCTATTATGCCGCGCGCTCCGCCTGCTACGAGCATCGTCTCGCGGCGGCCATCTCCCACGGCGCCATCTGGTCGATCCCGGAATTGTGGGCCACCGCCACCGAGGATCACGGCCTCGCCGACCACATCAAGACCGTGTTCGGCGCCGAGGGCGTGCGCGCGGCCATGGAGAAGGCGGCGCCCTTCACCTTGGACGGGCACTTGGAAAACATGAAATGCCCCTATCTCATCGTCCATGGCGGCTATGACGTGCTGGGCGTGACCTCCGCCAAGAAGGTCTATGACTATGCCAAGTCCAAGGGCGTGAACGTGACGCTCCGCCTCGTTACGGAGGAGGAGACCGGTGCCGACCATTGCCAGCACGACAATCCCACCATCGGCCAGGAATTGATGGCCGACTGGCTCGCGGACGTGTTCGGCATCGACGAGCGCGAACTGCGCAAGAAGATGATCAATGCGCTGATCTGAAAGAGATTGAACGCGCCGGGGACCTCTTCCCGGCGCGTTCCCACCCGCCCGCTTGGCGGGTTGAGACAGGTCAAGGCTGTCGCGTGGCACCCGGTCCATAAAGGCGCCGCCTCATTCATGGAGGGCGCCATGACGACCCAATCGACGGCGAACCTTTTCGGCAGCGAGCGTTCGGAGGCCCCCCGGCCCCAAGTGCACCGGCCCCAAGTGCAGAAGATGAAGGCGGCGGTGTTTGTCGAGCCGGGCCGCATCGTCCTGGAGGACAAGCCGGTGCCGGATGTGGGGCCGCTTGATGCCCTCATCCGCGTCACCACCACGACCATCTGCGGCACGGACGTCCATATTCTCAAAGGCGAATATCCGGTCGCCAAGGGCCTCACCATCGGCCACGAGCCGGTGGGCGTCATCGAGAAACTCGGCTCGGCGGTCGTCGGATTTTCAGAGGGCCAGCGGGTGATCGCCGGCGCCATCACGCCCTCGGGCCATAGCGCCGCCTGCCTGTGCGGCTGCGGCTCGCAGGACGGCGCCGGGACTAAGCACGGCTTCAAGGCCATGGGCGGCTGGCGCTTCGGAAACACGATCGACGGCGCGCAGGCGGAATATCTGCTGGTGCCGGACGCCATGGTGAACCTCTCGCCCGTGCCCGATGCGCTCAGCGACGAACAGGTCCTGATGTGCCCGGATATCATGTCCACCGGCTTTTCCGGCGCCGAAAGCGGCGGCGTGAAGATCGGCGATACGGTGGCGGTTTTCGCCCAGGGTCCCATCGGCCTGTGCGCCACGGCCGGCGCGCGGCTGATGGGGGCGACGCGCATCATCGCCGTGGAAAGCATCCCCACGCGCCAGGCCATGGCGCGCCGGCTCGGCGCCGATGACGTGGTGGACTTTTCCGCCGGCGACCCGGTGGAGGCTATCATGGCGCTGACCGACGGGCGCGGGGTGGACGTGTCCATCGAGGCGCTTGGGCGGCAGGCCACCTTCGAGGCGGCCTTGCGGGTGCTGCGGCCGGGGGGGACCTTGTCCTCGCTCGGCGTCTATTCCTCCGACCTCACCATCCCGCTCGGCGCCTTCGCGGCCGGGCTCGGCGACAACCGCATCGTCACCACGCTCTGCCCAGGCGGCAAGGAGCGGATGCGCCGGCTCATGGAGGTGGTGGCCACCGCTCGCGTGGACCTGCGCGGCCTCGTCACCCACCGCTTCCGGCTTGACGATATCGAGGCCGCCTATGATCTTTTCTCCCACCAGCGCGATGGCGTGCTGAAGGTGGCCATTTCATGCTGACCCACCGGGCCGAAACCGTTGGCGCCCCGACCCGTGCCCTGCCGGCCATCTCGCTGGTGAGCGCGGCGGACGACAGCGCCGCCGCCGATGCAGCGGTGGACCTCGCTCTCGCCCATGGCGCGAGCCTCCATGCCGCCTTCCTGGTGCCCTCCGCCCGGCTCGGGACGCTCGCCGAGGCCGAGGTGCGCTACGATCTCGTGGAGGCGGACCTGCGCGATGCGCTCCAGCGCACGCAGGCGGCGGCCGAGGCCTTCGCCCGCCGCGCGCGTGATGCCGGCATCCCGGTCGAGGTACTGGTGATCAGCAAGGAAGACCCGGTGTGCGAGGAGACGCTGACCGACGTCGTCCGGCTGAGCGATCTCGTCGTCCTGCCCCAGCCGCGCCCCGGCGTGCCGAGCGCGACGGATGATGCGCTGGACGTGCTCTTGACCGAGGCGGGACGCCCTTGCCTTGTCATTCCCGCCTCGGGCCAGACCCGCACCACCTTTCGCAGCGTGACGGTGGGCTGGGACGGCAGCGCGCCGGCAGCCCGCGCGCTGGCCGATTCCCTGCCTTTGCTCCAGCGGGCGGAATTGGTGGAGGTGGTGCGCATCACCCGCGATTTCGCGCCCGACGGACCGCGCGTCGCGGAGCGGGTGCGCGTCTATCTCGCCGCCCACGGCATCGATGCCCGGTGCCGCACGCTGGTGAGCAGCCTGCCCTATGCGGAGGCGGTGCTGTCCCACATCGCGGACACGGGCTCCGACCTCCTGGTGATGGGCGCCTACGGCCATTCCCGCCTCCGCGAGGCCCTGGTGGGCGGCGCCAGCCGGGACATCCTGTCCGCCATGACCGTGCCGGTCCTGATGTCCCACTGAAGGCTTGGACCCGCAGGCGCGACTGTCGCCACGAGGAGGGCTCCGTCCATGCGCGCGGCACGTCCAGATGGTGACCTCCCCGGCCGGCCATGGCACGCGCTCGACACGCATTCCGCCCTGGCCGCGCTGGCGAGCGGGCCGCTCGGTCTGTCCCCGGCGCAGGCGCAGGCGCGCCTCGCGCAATACGGGCCGAACGCCTTGCCCGAACCGCCGCGCCGTAGCCTCCTGCTTATCACTCTCGGACAATTGCGCAGCCCGCTGATCGCGCTGCTGCTGGCCGCCGCCCTTGTCTCTGTGGGGATGGGCGATCACGAGGATGGGATTTTCATTCTCGCCGTCGTGGCGCTGAACACGCTGATCGGCGCGTCGCAGGAATACCGGGCTGAGGCGAACACCGCGGCGTTGCGCGGGCGCATTCGTACCGAGGCGCGGGTGCGCCGGGAGGGCGAGCTTCAGCGCATGGACAGCCGGAATTTGGTTCCCGGCGACATTGTGGTGCTGGAGGCGGGCGACCGTGTGCCCGCAGACCTGCGGCTCCTCCATGCGAGCCTCGCCCAGGCCGACGAAGCCATGCTGACGGGCGAATCCCTGCCGGTGGACAAGGGGGAGTTGCACGCGCTTTCGGCGGACACCCGCCTCGCCGAGCGAACCAACATGCTGCATGCGGGCACGCTGCTCCAGCGCGGACGCGCCGAAGCGCTGGTGGTGACGACGGGCGCGCAGACCGAAATCGGCCAGATCGCCCGCGCCCTCGATGCGCCCTCCGGCGACCTGCCGCTGATCCGCCGCCTCGACCGCTTTTCCACGCTGCTCGGCGTGGTGGCGCTGGCCTTGGTGGGGCTGGTGGTGGCGCTCCAGCTCGCCAATGGCGTGGGGCTGCGGGAGACGGTGTTCTTTGCCATCGCGCTGGCGGTTTCGGTGATCCCCGAAGGGTTGCCCGTGGCCGTCACCGTGGCGCTCGCGGTCGCCACCAAGCGCATGGCGAAGCGCCATGTCATCGTGCGCCAACTGGCGGCGGTGGAGGGGCTGGGTGCCTGCACCGTCATCGCCACCGACAAGACCGGAACGCTGACCCTCAACCAGGTCACGGCGCGCCGCCTTTGGCTCCCGCAGGCAGGGATGATTGACCTCGCCGAAGCCGTGCCGCCGCCCGAGGCGGCCGCGCTCGTCCGCGCCGGCGCGCTCTGCAACGATGCGAGCCTCGACGCCAAGGGGGGCTCGGGAGATGCGGTCGATATCGCCTTCCTCGCTCTTGCCGTGCGCGCGGGCCTGGACCTGACCGGCCTGTCGGCGGGCGCGCGGCGCCTAGTGGACCTGCCGTTCGACGCGCGCCGCCGCTATGCCGCCGTGCTCACCCGCGCCGCTGACGGAGAGGCCGAACTCAGCGTGAAGGGCGCGGCGGAAGTCCTGCTTCCCTTGTGCGGCGATGCGGCACTGTCGGCGCGCGCCTTCGCCGCCGCCGAGGCGATGGCGGGGGACGGATACCGCGTGCTCGCGGTGGCGGCGCGCGTCCCTGCCGATGTGCCCGCCGCACA
>JASBUY010000062.1 GCA_030147645.1 Aquabacter sp.
GCAAGCGCTGGCCCTCTGCGTCGCCGAGCGCAAGATCCAGCTCGGCCTTTCGATCACGCAAGGCCTCGGCGCCGGCTCGCGTCTCGAGATCGGCCGCGCCGCCGCCGAGGAGGCGTGGGACGAAATCTCCGCGCAGATCCAGGGCGCCCACATGGTGTTCATCACCGCCGGCATGGGCGGCGGCACCGGCACCGGCGCGGCCCCCGTCGTGGCGCGCGCCGCGCGCGAGCAGGGCCTGCTCACCGTCGGCGTCGTCACCAAGCCCTTCCATTTCGAGGGCCAGCGCCGCATGCGCGTCGCCGAGCACGGCATTTCCGAGCTTCAGAAGACCGTCGACACCCTGATCGTCATCCCGAACCAAAATCTGTTCCGGGTGGCCAACGAGAAGACCACCTTCGCGGACGCCTTCGCCATGGCGGACCAGGTGCTCTATTCGGGCGTCGCCTGCATCACCGACCTGATGGTGAAGGAAGGCCTCATCAATCTCGACTTCGCCGACGTGCGCGCCGTGATGCGCGACATGGGCAAGGCGATGATGGGCACGGGCGAAGCCTCGGGCGACAAGCGCGCCCTCCAGGCGGCGGAAGCCGCCATCGCCAACCCGCTGCTGGACGAGACCTCCATGCGCGGCGCCGGCGGCCTGCTGATCTCGATCACCGGCGGCAGCGACATGACGCTGTTCGAAGTGGACGAAGCCGCGACCCGCATCCGCGAGGAAGTGGACCCCGACGCCAACATCATCCTCGGCGCCACCTTCGATCACAGCCTGGACGGCATCATCCGCGTGTCGGTGGTCGCCACCGGCATCGACCCGGCCGTGGTTCCCGAGCAGATCCCGAGCGCGGTGGACCGCTTCCCCGACCTCCAGGGACGCAAGATGTCCAATGCCGGCCGCGTGGCGGTCGAGCAGGCCCGTGAGGCGCAGATCCGCAGCGCGGTGGCCGCCATCTCGGCCGAGGACCTCATGGCCATGGAAGCGCCCATGCCGGCCCCCGCGCCGGTGCAGCGCGCCCCCGCTCCGCCGCCGGCCCCAAGCCATGCCGTGGCGATCGACGACGTGACCATTCGCGCCGCCACGCCGAAGCCGTCCTTCTTCGAGGAGCCGGCTGCGCCCCCCGCGCCGCCGCCGGCCACCCGTGACGACGAGTTCGCGCCCTATATTCCGCCGCAGGCCCAGCGCCCGCGCGCCCCGCGGATGCCGCGTGTGGATGAACTGCCGATGCCCGCGCAGAACCAGATCCGCGCCCAGCGCGGGGAAGCGCCTGCCGAGCAGAAGAAGATGACGCTGCTCCAGCGCCTCGCCAATGTGGGCATGGGCCGCCACGCGGACGAGCCCGAGCCCACCCGCGCGCCCCAGCCGACCATGCGGGCGCCCGCGCCCCAGCAGGGTCGTCCCCAAGGCCGCCCGGACCCGGTCTCCGAGTTCGCCAAGCGCCCGCAGGCCCGCCCCGCCGCTGAGGTCCCCACCCGGCATGCGCAGCATCCCGGTCACGAGGACGACCAGCTGGAAATCCCGGCCTTCCTGCGCCGCCAGGCGAATTGATTAACCTCATCCGCATGTAACATCGGCTTACGCCCGGCTTTCACAGCCGGGCGTAAGTTTTTGATAACCAAGAGAATTTTAGGATTTCATCCCGGTAACAGGCGGTAAGCAAGCGTGATTTGGCGCACTGCGGCAAGCCGTCTAGGTTCTCGCTCGCATCCTGCACATCAGCAGCGAGTCGGCAGTGCAAACTGACCTCGCGGCGAAAGTGGGTAGGGAAAGTGAAACTTTAGGGGCGGGAGCGCGACGGCCACAAGCCGAGAAGCTTCCGAGTTGGCATGAAGTCCGAGATGCAGACGACCCTGTCGGGCCAGGTTTCCCTGAGCGGCGTTGGCGTCCATGGCGGCGTCGAGGCGACGCTGACCTTCAAGCCCGCCGCCGCCGATAGCGGCATCGTCTTCTCCCGGACCTTCGCTGACCAAGCCCCCCGCCGCATCGCGGTCTCCCGCCAGTCCGTCCAGGCCACCGACCTTGCCACCGTGCTCGGCGACCGGTCCGGCGCGGTGGTCTCCACCGTCGAGCATGCCCTGGCCGCCTTCGCGGGCCTCGGCATCGACAATGCGGAAATCGAGATTGACGGCCCCGAGGTTCCGATCCTCGACGGCAGCGCCGCCCCGATCGTGGAGGCGGTGGACCGCGCCGGCATCACCTCTCTCGGCGCCTATCGCAAATATCTGAAGGTTCTGAAGCCGGTGCGCGTCGAGAACGGCGCGTCCTTCGGCGAGCTGGTTCCCTATGATGCCGGCTTCCGCCTGGAAGTTGAGATCGACTTCGCCCATGGCGCCATCGGCCGCCAGCGTTATGCGGGCAACCTGAACCCCTCCGTGTTCCGCCGCGAACTCGCCGGCGCCCGCACCTTTGGTTTCCTGAAGGATGTGGAGCGGCTGCGCGCTGCCGGTTATGCCCGGGGCGCCTCGCTCGACAACACGGTCTGCCTCGACGAGGCGGGCGTGATGAATGCCGAGGGCCTGCGCTTCGCAGACGAATTCGTGCGCCACAAGGCCATGGACGCGGTGGGCGACCTTGCGCTCGCCGGTCTGCCGCTTCTCGCCCGTTACCGCTCCTTCCGCGGCGGCCACAAGCTGAACTATCAGATGGTGGACGCGCTGCTCGCGGATCGCTCTGCCTTCGCCATCGTGGAGGCTCCCGCCCGGGCACGCCGCGAGGGTGCCGAGCTGGTGGTTGGCGCCCCGGTTCTCGCCTACGCCCCGGAGCGGTGAGGGGGAGCCAAAGGCTTCCCTCGTGGGTATCCCGCATCGCGCTGTATCGCAGCGCGCATGGCTGCCGGGTGGCCGCTTTGGCCGGCGCGGAGGAATAGGTCTTTCCTTGCGCGCGATTGCGGCCTATCTCCCTTCCTTGAAATTTGCCGTCTCTTCACACTCGCGCGCCACAATGCCGTCGGAAAGCGCCGTTAGCCGCGTTGGTGGCGGCTCTGCGCCCCCGGCGAGGGGCGGGGGTTCGGTCGAGGCAACGGCTCGGAGTGGATTTTCACGTGATGCGCCTTTTCAAAGAAGCGGCTTCTCCGCGCGCCTCGCGCACCCGGATGGCCGGGCTGATCGGTGCGCTCCTGGTCGCGGCCAGCCTCGCGGGCTGTGCCACCGACAAGGACGACATTCTCCCGCCCGATGAGCCTGCGGAGAAGATCTACAACGAGGGCCTCACCCTCATGAATCGCGGCGACCTGAAGGCCGCGGCCAAGCGTTTCGAAGATCTGGACCGCACCCATCCCTATTCGGAATGGGCGCGCAAGGCGCTGCTGATGGACACCTATGTCTATTACCAGTTGGGCGAATATGATTCGGCCATCAGCGCCGGCAAGCGCTACCTGACGCTGCACCCCGGCTCTTCCGACGCGGCCTATGCGAGCTATCTCGTGGCCTCCGCCTATTTCGACAATATCCCGGACGTGACCCGCGACCAGAAGGCGACCCGTCAGGCCCTGGACGCGCTCGACGACGTCATCCGCAAATATCCGGACACCGAATACGCGGTCGCCGCCAAAAAGAAGGTGGAAGTGGCGCGCGATCAGCTGGCCGGCAAGGAAATGATGGTCGGCCGTTATTATCTGGAAAACCGGAACTATACCGGCGCTATCAACCGCTTCAAGGTGGTGGTGACACGCTACCAGACCACCCGGCAGGTGGAAGAGGCCCTGTTCCGCCTCACCGAATGCTACATGGCGCTCGGCATCATCAGCGAGGCGCAGACGGCTGCGGCCGTGCTTGGCTACAATTTCCCGGAAAGCGCCTGGTACAAGGACGCCTACCGCCTGGTGCAGCAGAGCGGCAACGAGCCGAAAGAAAACAAGGGCTCCTGGATCAGCCAGGCGTTCAAGAAGCTCGGCCTCGGCTGATCGGCCATGCTGTCTTCCCTCTCGATCCGGGACATCGTTCTGATCGAGAAGCTGGATCTCGTCCTGAACGAGGGCCTGACGGTCCTCACGGGCGAGACCGGCGCGGGAAAGTCCATCCTGCTGGATGCGCTTTCCCTCGCTTTGGGTGGGCGCGGAGACGGCTCGCTGGTGCGCCATGGCGAAGCGAAGGGCCAGGTCACAGCGGTCTTCGACCTGGCGCCCGACCATCCCGCCCGCGCTGTGCTCGCCGAGGCGGACATCGCCGATGAGGGCGATCTCATCATCCGCCGCACCCAAATGGCCGACGGGCGCACGCGCGCCAGCGTGAACGAGCAGCCGGTCAGCCTGCAGACGCTGCGCGCGCTCGCCCAGCGTCTTGTCGAAATCCACGGCCAGCATGACGACCGCGCCCTTATCAATCCCGCCTCGCACCGCGCGTTGCTGGATGCCTTTGGCGGGCTCACCCCCCAGACCGAGGCCCTGACCGGCCTGTGGCGGGCGTGGCGGGCCGCGGTGGAACTCGCCGATGGCGAGCGCGCCCGCCTGGAAGCGGCGGCGCGCGATGCCGATTATCTGCGCCATGCGGCGGCGGAGCTGGAGGCGCTGGGCGCCGAGGCGGGCGAGGAATCCCGCCTTGCCGAGCGCCGATCCAGCATGATGCGCTCGGAAAAGATCGCAGCGGACCTTTCGGAGGCGATGGACGCGGTGGGCGGCGGCGGCTCGCCGGTGCCGACACTGGCGGCCGCCGTGCGGCGTCTGGAACGGCGAGCCGGTGAGGCACAGGATCTTGTGAAGCCGGCGGTGGAGGCCATCGACCAAGCCCTCGACGCGCTGGAGAGCGCGCGGGCGCATCTTGAGGCGGCCATGCGCGAGGCGGATTTCGATCCCCGCGAGCTGGAGCGGATCGAAGAACGCCTGTTCGCTCTGCGCGCGGCGGCCCGCAAATATGGGGTTTCGATCGACGATCTTCCCGCGCGCGCCGCGCGCTTCTCGGCGGACCTCGTTGCCCTGGACCGGGGCGCGACGCGTCTGAAGGAACTGGAGCGGGCCGCAACAGCCGCCGAGGCCGCCTATCGCGACGCGGCGAACCGCCTCTCGGCGGCGCGCGCCGCCGCCGCCGAAACCCTCATGGCGGCGGTGAATGCGGAGCTCCCGCCCTTGAAGCTGGAGCGGGCCGTCTTCTCCGTCGCGCTCTCCAGCGATGCCGCCGCCGCCGGGCCGGAAGGCCTGGATCGCGTGGAATTCTGGGTGCAGACCAATCCCGGCACGCGCCCCGGTCCCATGATGAAGGTGGCCTCTGGCGGCGAGCTCTCGCGCTTCCTGCTGGCGCTGAAAGTTGTCCTGGCCGATCGCGGCTCAGCACCCACCTTGATCTTCGACGAGATCGACACCGGGGTCGGCGGCGCGGTCGCGGACGCCATCGGCGCACGCCTCGCGCGGCTGGCGGACCGGGTGCAGGTCCTGTCCGTGACCCATGCGCCTCAGGTGGCGGCGCGGGCGCGCCACCATCTGCTCATCTCCAAGGCGAGCGCACCCGGCGCGGCCAAGGACGCGCCCGTGACGACGCGCGTCGCGCCGCTGGACACCGACCGCCGCAAGGAAGAGATCGCCCGCATGCTCGCGGGCGCGACCGTCACCGCCGAAGCGCGGGCGGCGGCGGAGCGCCTGCTGGGCGCCTGACCCAGCCCTGTGTCATGTGCGGCTGCCGCCGGCGTCGCGCGCTTTGCCGGGCATGAGCAGGCCGAGATGAGTCTGCCTGAACCCGCCGGAATATTTCAGTCCGTAGCCGAGCGCCCGGTCCATGCCGATATGGGCGATCCAGATCACGGCGACGGCCATCAGCCCCTGGGACCAAATCACCACGCCCACAAGAACGAGCAGGAGCGGCGCAACGGTGGTGTGGCCGGCATTATAGGCCGGCGCGCCCACGCGCGGGCCGGCCAGATAGCCGAGCATGGACAGGTCCGGCGCCAGCAGCAGGATCGCGAACAGCCACCAGGACGGGCTGCCGGGCAGCGCCGCCAGGTGGTGATAGGCGGCGAGCATGGCGACGAAAAGCGCTGCGCCCTCCGCGCGCAGCAGCCACAGGGGCGCGCCGCGCACGGCGCCTGTCAGGTTCTCGGACATCGGTTCCATCCCGCCGCACTTAAGCGCAACCGTTCCTCCGCGCCAAATGCGGCCGGGAAAAGGCTGTGTGATCGTGAGGGGCGCGCCTCACACGCTGCGCATCAGACCGCCATCCACCTTGAGATTCTGGCCCGTGATATAGGCGCCACCTTCGGAGGCAAGGAAGGCGATCGTGGCGGCGATCTCGTCCGACGTGCCATAGCGCCCGAGCGGCACGCCGGCCCGGCGTTCCTCGGTGGCGGGAAGGCTGTCGATCCAGCCGGGCAACACATTGTTCATGCGCACATTGTGCGGACCGTATTGGTCGGCAAACAGCTTCGTGAAAGCGGCAAGTCCGGCGCGGAAGACCGCCGAGGTCGGAAACATGGCGGCCGGCTCGAAGGCCCAGGCAGAGGAGATATTGATAATGGCGCCGCCCTTCTGCGCCACCATCACGGGCGCCACGAGGCGGGTCGCGCGCACCACGTTCAGCAGATAGACGTCGAGGCCCGTCTGCCATTGGGCGTCGGTGATTTCCAGCAAGGGTGCGCGGGGACCGTGGCCGGCGCTGTTGACCAGAACGTCGATGCGTCCCGCCTGCGCCATCACGAGGGAGACGAGGCGCTCCATGTCCTCCGGGTTCTGGTTGGAGCCGGTGAGGCCCCAGCCGCCCAGTTCCGCCGCCAGGGCTTCGCCCTTGCCGGAGGAGGACAGGATCGCGACCTTGAAACCGTCCGCCGCCAGCCGCCGCGCCGCCGCCGCGCCCATGCCGCTGCCGCCCGCCATGACGATGGCCACCTTGTCCGCGCTCATCCGCCCCATCCTTTATTCCCTAAGCTCTCGCGGGGATTCCGCTGCAGGCATCCGAGGAAAGCACTGCCGATCAAAAGCTTAGAGCGGAGCGCGGCGTCCGCCAAATGGCTTTGGCGAAAGCGCGCCCTCAGTCCAGGTCCGGCTTGCCGCGCCGAAGCGTCTTCACCGAGCCGCGCCGCTCCTTCGCCGCGAGGCGGCGCTCCTTGGAGGCGAGGGTGGGGCGAGTCTTGCGCCGGACCGGCGGCACATAGGCCGCCTCGCGAATCATCTCCACGAGGCGCGCAATGGCGTCCTCGCGGTTTCTGTCCTGGCTGCGGAAGGTCTGGGCATGGATGACGATGACGCCGTCCTGCGTCATCCGGCTTCCGGCGAAGCGGGGCAGGCGCATCTTCACGCCGTCCGGCATATTGGGCGAGTTCCAGGCGTCGAAGCGCATCTGCACCGCGCTCGACACCTTGTTCACATTCTGCCCGCCGGGGCCGGAGGCACGCACGAAGGAGAAGGACAATTCCTCCTCCGCGATTGCAAGGCGCGGCGTGATCTCGATCCAGGCCATGCCCCTTCCATGCCGCAGGCGGCGCGGCGCTTCAACCGGGAAGAGCGCTCAGATGGCGTGGCGATTGGCGCTGGGGCCGAAATGCTCGACATAGCGGGGCGAAATGGCGGCCCGCGGCAGCACGATGAGCACGTCCGTCGTGCCGAACTGGTGGTCCACCACGGCGCCGTCGCCCACATAGCCGCCAAGCCGCAGATAGCCCTTCACCAGCGGCGGCAGGGAATGCATGGCGGACTTGAGGTCCACCTGCTCCTTGGGCAACAGATTCATGTCGGTATAGCGGGCGGGAAGAGCGCGGGCGCTCCACTCCTGCGGCGCGCGGGCGTGGTGGTGCAGGAAGGACAGGGGGAGCGCAAGGGCGGTCGGGTCGGTGCCGTCCAGGCTCGCGCAGCCGAACATGACGTCGATATTGTTGCGGAGGACATAGGTCCACACGCCGTGCCAGAGCAGTTCCACGGTCCGCTTGTTGCGGTAGGGCTTCAGCACGCAGGAGCGTCCCAGCTCCAGGAATTTCAGGCCCGGATGGGCATCGACGATGCGGTTCACGTCGAATTCGCCCTGGGTGTAGAAGCCGCCATGCTTGCGGGCGACGTCTTGGCGCAGAAGGCGATAGGTGCCAACCACCTTGGGCTTGCGGCGGCCGAGCACCATCTTGCCCGCATCGTAATCGAGCACCAGGATGTGGTCGCAAATGGTGTCGAACGCGTCCACATCGCGCCGCGCCAGCCGGGCGGCGGCGTCGGGGATGGCGGACTTTTCCTCGTAGAACACCTTGTAGCGCAGCCGCTGCGCCTTGCGCACATCGCGCGCGGTGCGGGCGAGCCGCACTTCCATGTTGCCGAGGCGCCCGAGCACCACCGGCTCATCGTATCGCACCGCCTCGCGATGGCGGATGCCGGAATAGGCGCGCAGGTCTGAGACGAGCTTTTGCGGGCCGTTCAGCACCGCGCCCTCGCCCACCGGCAGGGGGCCGAAGCCGAAGGAGGCGGCGAATTTCGCGGGAGTCATCTTGGACGGCGTCATCTTGGACGGGCCGCTGCTGTCGCGCTTCGCCGCATCCGCGCCGCCATCACCGAGACGGGCGGCGGAAAGCTTTCCGGGTGCAAATTTCGATCCGGGGAAGCGGGCGAGGCTTTCCTTCGCGACATCGATGCCGCGGCCAAACAAAGCGGGGAAATCCAGCCCCGCGGGCGGTCGGCCTGAACCCGGCATTTCATCGCGTTTCATCGCAACGACCCCCTCCTTGGGCCGTCGCTGGCGGAGCGGCCTTGCCGCCGGTTCCGCCATGACGAGCTCACCCGCGCCCCGCGAGGCCAATGCCCCGCCACATCGCGTGACGGACACCATCAGCATAGGTTTCATACGCTGGTGTGACAATGGCGGAATCCTGTTGCCGCGACAGGATCGCTCAAGGCGGTTCGGCTGTGGCTTCTTCTACCCCGTCCCATGCGGCGCCGCTTAAGGGCGGATTCACGCTTTCATGCGAAGGGGTTGAGGAGGAGCGTGTGCGTCGGCCGGCCGGCGCCGCCGCGTGTGTCAATCGGGAATCCGCGCCGCCGCCCAAGCCCGGGCGCGGCGGAGAAGGGGGAAGTGATGGCTCGTCTTATGTCCCGTGTCTGCGCCCTGCGCAGCGTGTTCGCCGCCGCCGCCGTGGCGGCCTGTTTCGCCGGCTCCATGCCGGCCTCCGCCCAGCCGCGCCCCATGCCGGACGCGGTCAACACCATCGATATCCCCAATGTGGGGCCGATGCAGGTCTTCACCTACAAGGCGCAGTTCGTCTCGGCCGATCCGGCCACGCGCCGCGTGGTGCTGGAGGGGAGCAATGGCAAGCGCTGGTCCGTGCTGGTGCCCGCCCTCATGGGCAATGTGATGGATCTCGCCAACAGCCGCAGCCTGCTGATCCGCGTTCTGCCCGGCGTCGTGACCTATCTCGGCAAGGCCCATCAGGGAACCCCCGGCAAGCTGATGGCGGAAGTGGCGCTGGATGCGGGCCTGCCCGGCTGGCCGGAGGATTTCGGCTTCCGCGAAGTGACGCTGACGTCGATCCTGGTGGACATCAACAAGACCGCCGGAACCATCAGCTTCGAAGGGCTGGACGGCTATGTGCGCACGTTGAAGGCCGCGAACCCGCAGGTGCTGGCCGATCTGCAGAAGGTGGAACTCGGGGACCTGTGCGAGATCCGCTATTATGAAGGCCTCACCATCAACACCGTGAAGTGAGACGCGCGGACGGGGCGCGGATCAGATTTCGCGCCCCTCCACCTCGACTTTGAGTTCGTCCACGATTTCCTGCGCCTCTTCCAGATGCGGATTGACCGCAAGGGCGCTGCGGGCGGCTTTCAGCGCATGGGCGTCGTCGCCCACTTCCCGCATGATCAGCGCCAGACCGAGCAGGGCCGTGTAATGGCGCGGCTCGCGGGTCAGCACCTCGCCGATATCCGCGAGCGCCCCGTCGAAGTCATCCTGCGCATATTTGACCGAAGCCCGACGGGCCAGCAGCGCCAGATTGTCCGGCACGATCGACAGCGCGATGTTCAAAAGTTCCAGGGAAAGGTCATATTCCTTCGCCTGGGCGGCGATTTCCGCGCGCGCCATCAAGAGGTCCGCGCTGGCGCTTCCCGTCTGGGCGAACAAGGCGTCAAGCCGGGTGCCGACCGCCTTCGCGCTCTGCTCATCCGGGGAAAGGCGCAGGGCCTCGAACAACGCTTCGAGCTGGGCGCGGCGATCCTTGGGGGCTTTGCGGGCGGTCGGGTCCGCGGAGGGGGCAGCCTGCGCCGGCGGCCGCGTCCCGGAGGTCTGCGCGCGAGCGGGGTCCGTGCCCAAGGCGGGCGCACAGAGCAGAACGCCGGCAATCAGCAGGCGGAAGCGCGTGGACGGCAGAATAAGACGCACCGGCATCCGGCGAATGTCGGCCCAGAGGCCGGTTGCGTCAAGGCGCTGCGGGCGGCGCGCGGCGCCGTCCCGATCACGAGATGGAGACCCGCTCGGGTCCCGTCTCAGCCCTGGCGGGCCTTATAGCGCTTCTGGGTCTTGTTGATGATGTAGACGCGGCCCTTGCGGCGCACCAGGCGGTTGTCGCGGTGACGTCCGAGCAGCGACTTCAGGGAATTGCGGATCTTCATGACACTAGCCTTCGGCCGACCGCGGCGCGCGGACCGCGCGGCTCGTCGACACCTATTTGTTGGATCGAGCGCGCTTGATATGGGGCCGCGACGCCGATGTCAACGCCGCAGGCCCCCGGGATCAACGCCGCATCACTTGCCCTGAAGCAGCGGGGCCAGTTCCTTGTCGAGGTCCGCCACGGAGATGGCGCCGGCGATCTTCTTGCCATTGATGAAGAAGGTGGGGGTGGAATCCACGCCCAGTTCCTTGTTGGCATATTGCGCGCTGGCCTGGACCTTCTCCGCCAGATCCTTGTCGGAGAGGCACTTTTCGAAGTCGGCCTCGCTCATGCCGGCCTGCTTGGCCACGGTGAGCAGACCTTGGGCTGGGCTGTTTCCGAACGCCCAGGAGCGCTGGGTTTCGAACAGGCTGGACACCATGGGGAAGTATTTGTCCGCCGGCAGGCAGCGCGCCAGCATGAAGCCCGCCGTCGCCACCGGGTCGAAGGGGAATTCGCGCAGGATGAAGCGGACCTTGCCGGTGTCGATATATTTCGACTTCAGGGTGGGGAAGGTCTGGGTGTGGAAGGCCGCGCAATGGGAGCAGGTGAGCGAGGCATATTCCACGATGGTCACCGGGGCATCCTTGGCGCCGAGGCTTTCCTCGGTCAAAGGCGTCGCGGCGGGCGCGAACAGCTTGGCGGCATCGACGGTCTGGGCCGCAGCCGGGGTCACCAGCGCGCCATCAAAGCCCGCGAGCCGGAGCAGCGGTCCCGCCACGGCGGCGATGAGGGCCACTTGGCCAGCGCCGACAAGAAAGCGGCGACGGGAAACGGACATGAAATTCTCCACAAAAGCGATCGCGCGGACTGGAGCGGGCTAACACGGCGAGGATGTGGCCGGAAGGCCCGACGCGTTCAAGATTTCCGGCGCGCGTCGCGTACCAGGGCGCCAAGGCGGGCGAGGGAGCTTGCCAGTGCCTCGTCTTCGAAGGCGCCGATCTCGGCCCGCACCTGGGCCACCGCCTCAGGGGGCGGGGGCGTAAAGGCGGGCGGGCCGCCGCGCCGGGGCACCGGCCCCTGTCGCAGCGCGATCCGCCCCACGCAGCGCCAGCCGAAATAGGCGTTGATGCGCTCCATCACCACCGGCGCGGCATATTGGAACTCGATGGCATAGGGGCCTTCCACCCGCACGAAGAGCGTGGCGGCCTCGCCGCTATCCTCCCTCGGCCATTGCAGCTTGAGGGGCTGGGAGCGCGGCGCGAGATCGGGGCCGACAATCTCGTCCCAATGGGTCACCACCTCCACCACGGAGAAGCCCGCCTTGCCGCACAATTGTGCGATGGACGGCCCGATGAGATCGGCCAAAGGCTGGGCGAAAGGCTTTCTCACGCGCACGCCTCGGCACGCGCTGTGCCGGCTCTTGCGGCGGAAGGGCGGGAATAGCAGGGTGCGGCCATGGACAGCATGATCCTCTCCTCGCCCAGCACGCGCAAGCCGGGCGAACCCGACCCTGCTCATCTGCTCGCCTGGTATGATCGACATCGCCGGCGCCTGCCCTGGCGGGCGGAGGCGGGGCAGCGCGCCGACCCCTATCATGTGTTCCTCTCGGAGATCATGCTCCAGCAGACCACCGTGAAGGCCGTGGGCCCCTATTTCATCGACTTCCTGCAGCGCTGGCCAAAGGTCTCGGATTTGGCCGCTGCGCCGCTGGAGGCAGTGCTCTCCGCCTGGGCGGGGCTTGGCTATTATGCGCGGGCCCGGAACCTCCATGCCTGCGCCAAGGCGGTGGTGGAGCGCCATGAGGGCGCTTTCCCGGCCGACGAGGCCGCGCTGCTCGGCTTGCACGGCATCGGCCCCTATACCGCCGCCGCCATCGCTGCCATCGCCTTTGATCTGAAGGCGAGCCCCGTGGACGGAAATATCGAGCGAGTGGTGAGCCGGCTTTATGCCATCGATACGCCCCTGCCGAAGGGCAAGACTGAAATCCGTCAGCGCGCCGCCGCGCTGACGCCTGATCAGCGTCCGGGCGACTTTGCCCAGGCCATGATGGATCTGGGCGCCACCATCTGCACGCCGAAATCGCCCGCCTGCGTGGTCTGTCCCTTCTCGCCCGATTGCCGCGCGCGCCGGGCGGGCGATCCCGCGCGCTATCCAGTGAAGGCGCCGAAGGCGGCCAAGCCGACACGCACCGGCATCGCCTTCCTGGCGGTGCGGGCCGATGGCGCGGTGCTGCTGCGCCAGCGTCCGCCCAAGGGCCTGCTGGGCGGGATGACGGAAGTGCCCTCGACCCCATGGGAGGCCGCGCGGCCCAGCGCGCCCGCCTTGCCGCTGGCGGCGCGCTGGCAGGCGCTGCCGGGGATGGTGACGCATGTGTTCACCCATTTCTCGCTGGAACTGGAAGTGTGGCGTGCCGAGGTCCCGCTCTCGACGCCCGCACCGGCGCCGGGGCAGTGGGTCCAGCCAGGGGCTTTCGCCGAGCAGGCCTTGCCGAGCGTCATGCTGAAGGTGCTCCGCCACGGCGGATGCCTTTAGGTCTCTGGCCCTTCGCATTGTGGGTGACGGTTGCGGCCGGATGATCACCCCTTCGCGATCAGTGATGACGTAGAGGAACAATTTCTTTTCTCCGCAGTTATTTCCTTCCTGTTTTGTAAAAATATGATGTACACGCTGACGTGACGTATAATCAAAAGTATTTGCCTTGCTGTCAGCACTACATCAATCAAGTATCCCTCGCGCAATCCATGGGCCAAGCCGAAGGTGCGGTCCTTGTTTCGCCGCTGCATTGGCAGGGGCGGGCGAAGATGAGGGTGATATGAACGTGCAACTTGCGATGCAGGCGATGCAGGCAAAGAAAGCGGGCGGGACAGCGACGGTGCTGCTCGCTCTGGGGCTCGCGCTAAGCGGCGCCGCACAAGCTCAGACCCAGACCCAGCCGGCACCGCTCCGGCTGGACGTGCCTTATGTCCCCACGCCGGACGACGTGGTGGCCCGGATGCTTGAGATGGGCGAGGTCGGGGCCGATGATTTCGTCATCGATCTCGGGTCGGGCGACGGGCGCATCGCCATCGCCGCGGTGAAGGATAAGGGCGCAAAGGGCGCCATGGGCGTCGATCTCAATCCCGAGCGCATTAGCGAAGCGCAGGAAAATGCCAAGAAGGCCGGCGTGACCGACAAGGTCACATTCCGCCAGCAGAACCTGTTCGAGACCGATCTCGGCAAGGCCGACGTCATCACCATGTATCTGCTGGAAACGGTGAATGCGAAGCTTCGGCCCACTTTGCTCCAGCTGAAGCCCGGCACGCGCATCGTCTCCCATGCCTTCTCACTCGGCGACTGGCGTCCCGACGAACAGGCCAATGTGAACGGGCGCACCGTCTATCTCTGGGTGGTCCCCGCCAAGGTCGAGGGCCGCTGGACGCTGACGGACGGCAGCCAGAATATGACCCTGGACCTCAAACAGTCCTTCCAGGCGGTCTCGGGCGACGCGACGGTGAATGGCCGACGCACAGCCATCTCCTCGGGCAAGGTGGTGGGCGAAGAGGTGATCCTCACCGTGCAGTTCGACGGGCGCGAACGTACCTATCGCGGAAAGGTGGACGGCGCGCGCATCGCGCCGGCCGGGACCGACACCTGGCGCGCCGAGCGCGGCTGATCTTGCCAGCGCCCCGCGCGCCCGTGATCGGGCGCGCGGGACCGTTCCGCCTCAATTTTCACCGGAGAGCGTTTCATGTCCGCCGCCCCCGCCGCCGGCAAGTCCGGCGGCTTGTCCGCGATCGATGGCGTCGCTTTCATGGTCGGCATCATCTTCGGCATCGGTATCTTCAAGACGCCGCCTCTGATCGCCGCGCAGGTCGAAACCGACCTCGCCTTCGTCGCGGCCTGGATGGTGGGTGGCATCGTCACCTTGGCCGGCGCGCTGTGCTATGCGGAACTCGCGGCCGCCCACCCGGATCGCGGCGGGGAATATCATTTCCTCTCCCGCGCCTACGGCCGCCGTCTCGCGGTTCTCTTCGCCTGGGCACGGGGAACCGTGATCCAGACCGGCGCCATCGCCGCCGTCGCCTTCGTC
>JASBUY010000079.1 GCA_030147645.1 Aquabacter sp.
TCAAGGCGAGCAGCCGCGCCGCCGCCTCCATCTCAAGTTTGCGCGCCGCCCGCCGCGCCGCCGCACTCTCATCCTCTCCCCACTGCTCCCGGTTCCAATCCTCATCCACATGCCCCGCCGCCCAGGCTTCGTCGGGGGTGATGCGGCCGGATTGGAGGGCGAGGGCGAGGGTGGCGGAGCCGAGCAGCGCGGTCAGTGAGACGATGGCCGCAAGACGGAATTCGTCCTTTGGAATCAAGTCTCTTAACCGGTCGAGCGCGGCTTGCGGCTGGGTCACGTGGCGGATTCCCGCGCTCAGAATGAGCCGAATTGCGTGCGCGTCGCGCAGCCAGTCCAGCACCGGATCCCAATGCTGCGCCTGGCGCGCGACCAGGCGCTCCGGCCCTTCGGCGCGGTAGCAAACAAGATCCGTTCCGGCATAGCGCACCACCTCTTCCAGGGAAGCGGAAGGATCTGCGGCAACCCCGTCGATCGCCACATTCAAGAGGCGCGTCAACGACATACGCGAAGGATCGATGTCCTCGACCTGGTCCCGCCACTCTTGCGCGACCGCTTCCGCGACCGCGCGCACGGGGACCACGAACAGCTTGCGAGCCGGCGTGCGCAGCGGGCGCCCGTCGAGCGCGACACCAAACCCACCCTCCGCCTCAAGCGGTTCCGCCTGCTTGTAAAATCGCTTCGGCAAAGCGCGCCGCTGGCCCGCACGGGCGGCATCCAACGGGTTGGTGGGGGCCGGCTCGCCCTGTTCCAGATCCGTCAACAGGTCGCGCATCAGAGATCCTCACCTCTCAAGAGCGCCCCGCGCCAACAGCGCCTCGATCGCGGGCAGCAGCGCGGACGGGCTCTTCACGAGATCATCCGCCCCCGCCGCCAGGAGCGCCCCGCTTTCATGATAGCCCCAATCGACACCCAGAGCCCAGGCGCCCGCGGCCTTGGCCATCTCCATGTCGTATGAGGTGTCGCCCACGACGAGCGTGCTCCGTGGCGCGATGCCCACCTCCTCCATCGCTTGGAGAACCATGCCCGGATGAGGCTTCGAGGGCGCGTCCTCGGCAGTCTGGATCGAGGCGAACCATCCTTCCATGGCATAGGTTTCCAGCACGCGCTGCACGCCGCGCCGGGACTTGCCCGTCACGATGCCCAGCATGACGTGCGGATGCTGGCGCAGCGCATCGACCACATCGCGCACGCCGTCATACATGGGCTCGGTCGGATGACTTTCCCGCAAGCGAAAAAACGCTTCCTTATAGCCCTGGACGAAGGCCTCAATGGGGAAGTCCGGATCGCCCTGGGAGAGGGTGATGAAGGTTTCCGGCAGCGAGAGGCCGACCACGGACAGGATGACTTCGCGCGGCGGCGCCGGGACGCCCTGCTCGCGATAGGCGTCGGTCATTGCGGAGACGAGCAGGTGCTGGCTGTCGACCAGGGTTCCGTCGCAGTCGAACAAAACGAGATTTGGCCCAGTCGCAATCATTTGGATGTCAGCTTGTCGGTGGCGAGGTCGTAGGACCAGGAGGCGCCGGACGGGTCGGTGAAAGTGATGGACTGGAAGCCGCGCAGCTTGCACTGACGCGGAAACGGACCGGAGGCGATCAATTCGACCGCGGTCTTGGCCGGGAAGGAAAAGGCGAGCGTCATGACGCGCGCTTGTGGTCCGCTTGCGGACACCTTCATGTCCAGGCCGTTCTGGGTGAAATTCTCCTGCGTCGTGCGGGCGAAGTCCTTGCGACTGGCTTCGTCCGCCGCCGGCCCGGCGGTGCCAGGCGCGACCTGCGGCAGGGGAAGTTGCGCGTCGGCGGGATTTGTCTCCGGTGGCGGGAGCGGAGCGGCCGGAGGGGGAGCCGGCGGGGCGGCCGCCTGAGCAGGTGGAGCGGGGCGCTGCACTTCGGGCGCAGCCATCGGCACCGGCGCCTGGGAGGGAGGGCTGAGCAAAACCCAGACGGCCGCGCCGGCGCCGAGGGCAACGGTCACGCCGACGGCGCCGGCAATCACCGGCAAGAGGATGTTCTGGCGCGTCAAAGCGTGACCACACTCAGGACATTCGATTTCCTTCGGATGCACGTCCGCCCCGCAATTGGGGCACCGGGTCTGTTTTCCGGCCATGCATCAACCTCCTTATGAAATGACCGCGCCAACCGGCAAAGGTCGCCAAGGCGCGGGGCGCGGCCTGACCAGCCGCGAGGATCAAACTTCCGGTGACTCCAGGATGGGATCGAACTGTGAGACGTCGAACCCGAGCACCGCGAAGGATTGAGCCATATGAGGCGGGAGTGGGGCTGACACGTCGATCAATCCGCTGCCCCGGGGATGGGGAATGATAATCCGGCGCGCCAGCAGGTGCAGCCGCTTCTGCAGGCCGCCGGGCAATTCCCAATTCTCGATGTTGAAATATTTCGGATCGCCAAGGATGGGGTGTCCGATATGCGCGAGATGGGCGCGCAATTGATGCGTGCGGCCCGTGACCGGCTTGAGAGACAGCCAGCTCATCTTCTGAGCGGCTTGGTCCACCACGGCATAATAGGTCAGAGCGTGGCTCGCCTCGTCTTCACCGTGGCGGGCGACCCGCATGCGTTCCTCGGCCTCTTCTCTTGCGAGATAGGTGGAAATGCGCCCCTGACGGGGCTTGGGCACGCCGGGAACCAGAGCCCAATAAATCTTGCGGGCCTCGCGGGAGCGGAAACTCTTCGCCAGCACCGACGCCGCGAGCCGGGACTTGGCCACCAGCAGGCAGCCGGCCGTGTCCTTGTCGATGCGATGAACCAGACGCGGCTTCTGCCCGTCCTTGCCTCGCAGCGCCTCCAGCATGCCATCCACATGGCGGTAGGTGCCCGATCCGCCCTGAACGGCAAGCCCGAAGGGCTTGTTGAGCACCATGACGTCCTTGTCCTCGAACAAGGTGATGGAGCGCAGGAAGTCGAGATCCGACGGCTGCGATCCGGACCGCGCTGCCTTCGCAACCGCGCCTGCTGCGGCGGCACCCGGAGCGCTGCGCGTCGGTGCCGGAGCTCCGGCCGTTGGCGCGGCCGCGCTGGCCTCGTCGCCAAGCGGCGGCACGCGGACGCTTTGCCCGGGCTCCAGACGTGTCGAGGTTTTCACCCGTCCGCCATCCACCCGCACCTGACCGGTACGGACGAGCTTCTGCAGGTGCCCGAAAGACAGATCCGGAAAATGGGCCTTGAACCAGCGGTCGAGGCGCATGCCCACCTCGTCCTCGCCCACTGTCTTTACCTCGACCGCCATCGGCCGGTCCCTCGCTACGGTCGTTCAAACCGCCGTTCTAGAGCGGGATGGACCCCGGGGGAAGCGCCATGAACGCGCCGCACCCCCGCAATAGCCCCCGCCTGCCCGGTTCAAATCAGGCTGCGGACCAGAAATAGCCCGGCGAAAACGCCGAGCAGGCAGAGAGTCAGCGTGCCGCCCGCATAGAGCGCCGCCTGAAGCGGCTCGCCCCGCTCCACCAGGACCGCGAACTCCAAAGAGAATGTCGAATAGGTCGTGAAGCCGCCGAGCATCCCGGTGGTGAGAAAGACTCGCACATGTTGCGGCGTACCCATGCCAGCCGGACTGACGAACCAGGCGGTGAAGGCGCCCATGATGAAGCAGCCGAGAACATTCACGACCATGGTGGTGATGGGGACATGCAAAAAGCCAACCAAGCGCACT
>JASBUY010000090.1 GCA_030147645.1 Aquabacter sp.
ATGGAGACCATGGCGACGAACGGCGCCAGGAATGCGCTCATCAGCGGCAGCAGGCCGATGAGAAGGCCGAGCACCAACGCGGTTGCCGTCGCGATGGCGAGCGCGGCCGCGAGCCGCTCCAGGCTCGCCAGCGTGTCGGCCAGCAGCATGTAGTCGCCGGTGCGGGCATCGGCGACGAAGGCCAGGCGGCCTGTGGTCTCGGCGAGCGTCGAAAGGCTCGGGAGAAGCTTGTCGGCCGGGTTGTCCGCCAGGCGCTCGGCGGAGCCGAGCACATAGGCGGCCACCACCAGCACGAACGGAACGAGGGCGAGCACGAGGCCCGTCCCCTTGTCCGGCCTCAGATTGACGAGGCGCATCCCGCGTCTCCCGGCGCCGCGATCACAGCTTGCCGTCGGCGGCGGCGGACATATAGGCGTCGGTGAAGCGCAGCTTCACATTCTTCGCGTCGCCCAGAACCTTGCCGTCCGCCATCTCGATGCCCACCACGTCGGCGGACTTGGCGTTGTCGCCCAGCAGCTTCTTGGCGAACAGGAACTTGCGCACCCGGTCCATGGTGACCGCCACATCGGGGGACTTCACGAAGGCGGAGGCCTCGGAGGCCTTGGCGAACAGCTTCGTGGCCTTCAACTGCGCGTCGAAGCCCGCGAGGTCGGTGCCGGAAGCCTTGCCCATGGCGGTGCGCGCCGCGATGCCCTTCTCGCCGGGATCGGTCATGATGGACATGGTCTCGTACCAGATGCCGGCCAGGGCCTTTCCGAAGTCTGGATTGTCCTTCAGCACACCGGTATTGGCGACCATCAGGTCCATGATCTCGCCGGGGATCTTGGAGCTGTCGAACACGTTGTGGGCGCTCTTTTCGGCGAGGATTTCCGAGACCAGGGGGTTCCAGGTCACCACGGCCGTCACCGCCTTGGTCTTGTAGGCGGCCACCATGTCGGCGTCGGAGGTGTTCACAACCTTCACGTCCCGCTCGGAGAGATTGATGCTCTCCAGCGCGCGGGCCAGCAGATAGTGGGAGACCGAGAACTCGACCAGATTGACCTTCTGCCCCTTGATGTCTGAAAGCTTGGTCTTGTTCTTCAGGATTACCGCGTCATTGCCGTTGGAGAAGTCCCCGACGATGACGGCCGTGGTGTCGACGCCACCTGCGGCGGGCACCGAGAGCGCGTCCATATTGGTGACGGTCAGCGCATCGAAGGCGCCAGCCGTATATTGATTGATGCTCTCCACATAGTCGTTGAACTGGGTGACCTGGATGTTGAGGCCATATTTGTCGGCCCATTTCTTCACGATGCCGGTATCGGCGGCATAGCCCCAGGGCATCCATCCCACATAGATCGACCAGGCGACCTTGAAATCCTTCTTGGGCGCGGCGAGCGCAGGAGCGGCGCCGATCATGAGCGCGGTGCAGGCCACACCGAGATAGGTCAGGAAGCGAGAGCGCATATGAGTGAATTCCCCTTCGTTGCGTCGTCTGTCGCGTTACGATGAGGAATTGGCGGAGACTCGCGTGCCACCAATTCCTTGGCCACCGAGGTCTCCCGGGCTTTTGTCCCGCCGTGCGTCCGGCCGGATGTCTCCCGGACCGGCGGCAGCTCTCGGACCAGCGCATTGCCCCTTGGGCGATGCCGGAACCCTAGCCACCAACTCTGCCACAAGCGTTGCAAGGCGTGTGCCAAACCTCTTGGCGCGCGCTCCGGTGGCTGTTTGGGGATGATTCTTTCTCGCGATGCCTGTGAATCGGGCTCTTGCCCGCTTTTTGGGCGTCGTGCGCCCCGTGCCCGTGGCGGCTTCAGGCCTGCAAGATCGTGGACGATGCCGGCACTCGGCTTCCCTCCCGGTGCCGGGGCCTCTAGCGTGCGCCCATGGCTTCCGTGTCCGAACCCGCCGCCGCCCTCGAGAAGGAGGACGCTCCCCCCGCCCTTGCGCCCGATGCCGGGCCGGATGCGCCCGCGCGCGGCCATGTGACGCCTGTCATGGCCCAATATGTGGAGATCAAGGCCGCCAATCCGGACTGCCTTTTGTTCTACCGCATGGGCGACTTCTACGAGCTGTTCTTCGAGGACGCCGAGCAGGCGGCGCAGGCGCTGGGCATCGTCCTCACCAAGCGCGGCAAGCATCTGGGCGAGGACATCCCCATGTGCGGGGTGCCGATCTCGCGGGCCGAGGAATATCTCCACAAGCTCATCGCCCTCGGCTTCCGCGTGGCGGTGTGCGAGCAGTTGGAGGACCCGGCCGAGGCCCGCAAGCGTGGCGCAAAGGCGGTGGTGCGCCGCGACGTGACCCGCCTGGTCACGCCCGGCACGCTGACCGAGGATGCGCTGCTGGACGCCAAGCGGGAGAATGTCCTGCTCGCGGTGGCGCGGGTGCGCGCGGGCGAGGACAGCCACGCTTATGGCCTTGCCTTCGCGGATGTCTCCACCGGCAGCTTTCGCGTGACGACGGCGAGCCGCGAGACGCTGGCGGCGGACCTCGCGCGGATCGATCCCGCCGAGGTTCTGCTGTCGGACGCGCTCTATGACGATCCCGACCTTAAAGAGGTCTGGCAGGCCCTTCCCGCCGTCACGCCGCTGCC
>JASBUY010000095.1 GCA_030147645.1 Aquabacter sp.
AGCAGCATTGGCCAATGGCCGATCAGCTCTGCCACCACGAGGCTGGGTGAGGGGATGAGATAGGGCGGGATGCGGAATATCCGCACCCCGAGATCCCATCCCACCAGGATGATGGCGATGAGGAGGACCGGTCGGATGGCCTCCGACGTCGCCAAGACCTTCACGGAACGTATGAGCGACATGTCTGTTTCTCCGTTCCGGCTAGGCCACGGTCTGCTGCTGTTCACCGAGCTCGGCGATGCCGAGGCGGACGGTGTCGCCGCGTTTCAGGTAGAAGGGCGGCTTCTGCCCGAGGCCGACCCCGGCCGGCGTGCCGGTGATGATGAGATCGCCGGGCATCAGCGTCATGAAGTGGCTGATGTAGCTGACCACGTCCGCCACGCTGAAGATCATGTCGGCGGTGGAGCTGGACTGGCGGCGCACGCCCGCCACATCGCACCACATGGGCAGATCCTGCGGGTCCGCGAGGTCCTCCGCACTCACCAGCCAGGGGCCGACGGGGCAGAAAGTGTCGTGGCTCTTGCCCTTGGTCCACTGACCGCCGCGCTCCAACTGGTGCGCGCGCTCGGAGACGTCATGGGCCACGCAATAGCCGAACACGTAGGACAGTGCGTCCTCCCGTGACACCGCCCGGGCTGTACGGCCGATGACGACGCCCAGTTCCACCTCCCAGTCGGTCTTCTCCGCGCCCTCAGGCAAGCGGATGTCGTCATTTGGTCCGCAGAGCGATGTGGTCGCCTTCAGGAACAGGATCGGCTCGGAGGGAATGGCGGCGCCGCATTCGCGGGCGTGGTCATGATAGTTCAGGCCGACGCCGACGATCTTGCCAATGCCCGCGAGTGGGCAGCCGAGGCGGGTGGATGCCGGCACCAGCGGCAGGCTGGCGGGATCGAGAGCCGCCAGGCGCGCGAGCGTCTGGCTATCGCCCACAAGGCCGGCGTCAATGTCCGGCACATGACCTTCCAGGCTGCGCATGGCGCCGGCTGGGTCGATGAGGCCGGGGCGCTCCGCGCCCGGTTCCCCGTAACGCACGAATTTCATGGGCGTTTCCTCAATTTTCTATGCCGTTGCCGCGCACGTCGACGGCGCGGATGCGGATTTCCAGCCAATAGACGGCGGCATCGACGTCGCTGGCCTGGGGGCCCAGCACCTGCGTGATCTGCGCGCCGGCTGCCTCGGCCTCGTCCTTCAGCTTGCGCTCGGCCGCGATGAGATACTGGCGTTCTCCAGGGCCGGCGGAATAGATGCGGCGCTCGGCCGTCATGATCTTTGAGGCATCGGTGTCCATGTCATAGAGGGACACCTTGCCTTCGCCGGCCGGAGCGGCGCCGAACGCATACTTGAGCAGATGTTCAATGTCTGCCTTCGGCCGCGCATCGTTGAACCGCACCAGGGTGATATAAGGCGCGTGGGGCGCGATGGAGCCGAAGGTGGCGAGCCGGCGATAAAGGCTGCGCTCGGGCGCGCGGAAGTGGGTGAGCGCTTCCTGCGTCCAGGGCGTCGGCTTGTTCAGCGCGGCCAGATAGGCCGGGCTGCTGAGCACATCGGGCTCGGTGGTGACGTAGCACATGAAGAAGGTGGGGCCACCGGAGGCGGCGCGATAGCGCCGCCCCTCGATGAAACCGGGGATGCTCACCCGCTCGGGCATGTGCTCGCAATTGTGCCATTCCCGGTAGCGGGGCCGGTAATCGGCATCGATGTCCGACCAGAACCCCATGAAGCCGTTGTGGCTGATGCCCGTCTCGGTCATGGCGGCGGCCTCAGAACAGGCCGTCGCGGACTTCGTACCGCGTGGGCTTGTCATAGACCGGCCCGTCATTGCGCACCCAATGGGCGACCCATTCGATCATCCGCGCCAGCGGCACATTCGGATAGCCGAAAAGCTGCTGCGCCTGGAAGGTGCTGTTCACCCAGCCGGTGGGCTGCTCGACGCCCTGGAAGATCGGTTCCTTGCCGAAGAGACGGCCGAAGGCATGGGCGATGGCGCGCACGCTCGCTTGTTCCGGCCCGCCGATGTTGATGGGGCTGGTGGGCGATGTGGCGTGCTTCAGGCAGCGCAGGATCTGGGCGTTGGCGTCGCCCTGCCAGATGACGCTGGCATGGCCGGTCTCGATGGCGATGGGCTCGCCCCGCCAGACCCAGCTGGCGATGTCGTGCAGCACCCCATAGCGCAGGTCGATTGCATAATTGAGCCGTGCGAGCCGCCCTGGCGTGCCATGGATGTGAGAACCGTACTGGAAGGCGCGCTCGCGGCCGACGCAGGAATTGGGATAGTCGCCGACGGGGCGCGGCTCGACGCTTTCGTCCCATCCGTTATGGGCGACCACGCCAAACGGATAGACGCACAGCGTGGAGAAGGCGACGATCCGCGAGTCCCGGAAATGATCCGCGATCGTTGCCGGCACCGTGGCGTTCATCGCCCAGGCGAAGGACGGATCCTCGTTGGTGCCGAACTTCTTGCCGGCCATGTAGACGATGTTGCGGACCTTCGGCAGCGCGGTGACAGCGTCCCGGTCAAGGAGGTCGCACTTGATGGTCTCGACGCCGAAGCCTTCCAGTTCGCCCCGCAAGTCGGCGTCGGTGAAGCGGGCGACGCCGATCACGCGCTTGTCCGGCGCGGCGCGCTTGGCCATGCGGGCCAGCGAGGGGCCGACCTTGCCCGCGACGCCGAGAACCATGATGTCCCCATCCACCTCGGCGAGATCATCCACCAGCCCCTGGGTGGGGCGCGAGATCAGTTCCTCCAGCGCCTCCTCGGTCTCGATCAGATGGGGCAGGCTCTCGAAATTCAGGCGTTCCGACACGTTTCACTCCCTTTGTCCGGCCCCTGCATCTGCATCAGGGGTCGATCTATTGGTAACGGTGTTACCCTTTTAATTAGGGATTCCACAGCCGATCGACGCTGTCAATGGGGTGATTTCGGCGAATTGCGCCGAAGATCTGGCTTGATCTGCCGTTATCTGGTGATAACGTCGTTATCTAAATTCGGTGCCGATGAAGATTCGTGAAGGGTCCCCATGTCGAAAGCAGCTCCCATGGAGAGCAAGGTCGAAAAGCTCGACGAGGTGATCGTCTCCGTGACGCGGTCCTTCGAAATCATCGAGATGATGACGGAATCGGTGGATGGGCTGCCGCTCGCCGAGATCGCGCGGCGCTTGTCCCTCAACAAGGCGATCGTGACCAAGCTGCTCCACACGCTCGAGTCGATGATGCTGGTGTGGCGGGACGAGCGGGCGCAACGCTATTACCTGACGTACCGGATCAGTAACCTCGGCCTGCGCCACCTGCAGACGAGCCGATTGCTCGACCAGTGTTCGGCCGCGCTCCGCCAGTTGGCGGAGGAGACGGGAGAGCTGGTTCGCCTGGCCATCGTCGAACCCGGCGGCCAGCGGATCGTCTGGGTTCAGTCCTTCGCCGGCAGCAAGCGCTCCCTGCGCATCGACCCCAATTATACCCTGGACATCGGTCTCCACACCCATGCGACCGGCAAGGCGTGGCTCTCCACCTTGCCTTTCCAGGATGCGCTCAAGCTGATGCTGGCGCAGGGCATCGTGCCGCTCACCCCCCGTTCGAAGACCTCCATCACCGACATTCGGGGCGAATTGGAAGAGGCCGCGCGGCGCGGCTTCGCTTTGAGCTATGAAGAGAATGAGATGGGCGTGGGCGCGGTCGCCGCGCCGATCCGCGCGCCCACGCTGGGCGGAGAGCCCGAATGCGTCGGGGTGGTGAGCCTGGCGGCGCCCTCCAATCGCATGAGCCGCTCCGATCTGGAATCCTGTGGCCTCATCGTCGTGGAGACCACCCGCCGTCTCGGTGAAACCTGGCCGCTGGAGGCCCGCGCCCGCAGTGGCGCCTTTCCGCGCATCGTGGAGTGAGCCCGTGGGCTGCGCCGGCTCGCCGCTGCT
>JASBUY010000097.1 GCA_030147645.1 Aquabacter sp.
ATCGGTTCTGAGCCATGCCGCTTCTCCTGCGCTATCGCCGCCGCATGGGCATTCTGGTGGTGGGCATCATCGCCCTGCTGCTGCTGGCCAATCTCGTGCCGGACCCGGCCGGGCGCTATATCTGGCGGGGCGGGCAGAAGATGCCGGGCGCGCCCTGGTACGAGCAGCTTCACGGCCGGCTCCAGCGCCTTGCGTTTTATGTGCAGGACAATTTCGGCTTCCGCGCGAGCCTGCCTCTCGTGCGCCTCGCCATCCGTGATGCGCTCAATTCGCCGGAGAACGGCTTCATCTATGTGGGGCGCAACGGCCAGTTGCTGTTTGCGGGCCAGCATGCGGCCTCGCAATCGGCGGGTGCGCTCATGCGCAAGGATGCGGTGGAACGGTTCGCGGCGCTCATGATGGCGCTTCAGCGGGAATTGGCGCCCTATGGCACCAAGCTCGTGGTCGCACTGCCCCCCAATGCCCAGTCGGTGGACCTCGATCAGCTTCCCGCCTGGCAGGATGCCTATCCCGCCAAACCCACCGAATATTCCTATCTGCTGGAAGAACTCGGCGTGCGCGGCGTGACCGCCGTGGATCTGCGCGACGTGCTGCGCGCCTCGCCCGACGCCCGCCGCTATCTGCCCAACGACACCCATTGGACCAACCGCTCGGCGGTGCTTGCCTTCAATGCCGTCATGCGGGCGGCGGGCCATCCGGACTGGCAGGTGAACGAGGCGGAGGTCGTCGGGCCGCTCGCGCCGTTCTTCCTCGGCGACCTTGCCCGATCACTGCGCCGCACGCCGCCTCTGGCGGATGAAAACCAGGTGCTCAACCTGAAACCGCCGGGACCCCCGACGGGCTTCACCTTCGAGGGTCGGCATGAGGCGAAGCCATTTAACGGCTTCACCTATCGCTATGCCGAGCAGGGGCCGCGCGTGCTCATCATCGGCGATTCCTACACGCTGAACATCTGGCCGCGCCTGTTCGCCTTCACCCCCGTCGCGGAGGTGGGCTGGATGCATATGAGCAAGACCACTTATGGCAGCTGCGATTTCAATTTCGCCGATGTGAAGCGCTTTAAGCCCGATCTGCTCATCGTCGCGCGCGGCGAGCGGCTCTTCCCGTGCCTCAACGGCGCCTGGCCGGATTACCTCGCCTCGCCCGACTGACGTTCGGCGACCAATAGGGAATGCGTGATCCGATCAGCCTGCGGTGTAGGCTGATCGGCGCATGCTCTACAGGGCGAAGCTGGTGCCGCAGCCGCAGGAGGCGGTCGCCTGGGGATTATCCACCCGGAACGCGGCGCCGATCAAATCGTCCACGAAATCGAGGCGCGACCCGGCCAGATAGTCGAGCGACACCTTGTCCACGACCACCACCGCGCCGTCCTTCTCGATGACCAGATCGTCGGCATCGCGCTCCCGCGTCACGTCGAACTTGTATTGGAAGCCTGAGCAGCCGCCGCCCTCCACGCTGACGCGCAGCACACTTTCCGGCGGCTCGCCGGCGAGGATTTCGCCGATCCGGCGGGCGGCGCTGTCGGTGACCAGAAAAGCGGGGGCAAGGGCGGCATCCACGGCATGGTTCCCGTACATTCGGCGGTTGATCCTTCGGACCAATATTAGTTAAGTGCGCCCGCGTCGAAGTTAAAGGGGGCGGGGGCAAGCATGGCGGTTGCGGGAGGGCGGCCGCGCGTGCCGTGGGCGAGTGACCCGTTCCGCACCCGAGGGCGGCTGTTCGCGGAGCCGGACGATTCTCGCAATCCCTTCCGGCGCGATTGCGACCGTATCATCCATTCGACGGCTTTCCGACGCCTCAAGCACAAGACCCAGGTGTTCGTCTTCCATGAGGGCGATCATTTCCGCACCCGCCTCACCCATACGCTGGAAGTGGTGCAGGTGGCGCGCTCCATCGCCCGCGCCCTTGGTCTCGACGAGGATCTGGCGGAGGCGTTGGCGCTCGCCCATGATCTCGGCCACCCGCCTTTCGCCCATGCCGGCGAGCGCGCGCTCGATGCCTGCCTGGCCGATCATGGCGGCTTCGACCACAATGCGCAGTCCCTGCGCGTGGTGACACGCCTGGAGCGCCGCTATGCGGATTTCGACGGCCTGAACCTCACCTGGGAAGCCTTGGAGGGGATCGCCAAGCACAATGGCCCCCTGACCGATACGGGCGGAGCGGGGATCGGGCGCTATACCGCCGGCCTGCCGCACGCCATCGCGGTGCATTCGGCGGCGCAGGACCTCGAACTGCACCAGCATGCCGGGCCGGAGGCGCAGGTCGCCTCCATCTCCGACGACATCGCCTATGACGTCCACGATCTCGATGACGGGCTGCGGGCCGGCTTCTTCGCGCTGGAGGAGATCGCAGACCTGCCGCTGGTGGGCGATGCGGTGGCCGAAGTGCGCGCGCGCTATCCCGAACTGCCGCGCGAACGCATCGGCATGGAGGTCATGCGCCGCGTCATCACCCGCCTGATCGAGGATGTGGTGCGCGAAAGCGATGCGGCGGCGCTTGCCGCGGGCGTCGGGTCCGCCGCCGAGGTGCGGGCGCTCGGACGTCCCCTCATCGGTTTTTCCGCCCCCATGCGCGAAGCGGAGGCCGCCATCAAGACGTTTCTGTTCGCCCGCATGTACCGCCATCCCCGCGTGGAACGGGTGATGGCCGATGCGGTCCAGGTGGTGCGCGATCTCTATGGGCATTTTCTCGCGAGCCCCCAGGACATGCCGGAACGCTGGCGGGACGGGCTGGCCCCCGGCGAGCAGGATCGGCTGGCGCGGCGCGTGGCGGATTACATCGCCGGCATGACCGACCGTTATGCCCTCGACCAGCACGCCCGCTTCTTTGACTTGACGCCGGATTTGCGTTAGGCGCCGCGCTTCGCGGTTTTCACCGCCATTTGCCAGCACATTGGATGCCTCCCATGAACGTCTACGCGATCTTCGCCGATCACGTGCGCGCCGCCGTGACCGGCCTTGCCGAGGAGGGCCTGGTCCCTGAAGGACTGGCGCTCGCCCGCGTGGTGGTGGAGCCTCCCCGCGATGCCGCGAATGGCGATCTCGCCACCAATGCCGCCATGGTTCTCGCTAAGGATGCCGGCATGAAGCCGCGCGATCTCGCCGGGCTGATCGCCGCGCGCCTGGAAGGGTTGCCGCATGTGACCAAGGTGGAGGTGGCCGGCCCCGGCTTCATCAATCTTTCGCTCGATCCCGCCTTCTGGCCCACCATCCTCGTGCCGGTGCTGAACCAGGGCACCGCGTTCGGCGCTTCGGCGCTGGGCGGGGGCGAGGCGGTGAATGTGGAATATGTCTCCGCCAACCCGACCGGCCCCATGCATGTGGGCCATTGCCGGGGCGCGGTGTTCGGCGATGCCATGGCGAACCTTCTCGCCTTCGCGGGCTACGCCGTCACGCGCGAATATTACATCAACGATGCAGGCGCCCAGGTGGATGTGCTCGCCCGCTCCGCTTTCCTGCGCTATCGCGAGGCGCTGGGCGAGGACATCGGCGCCATCCCGGAAGGCCTCTATCCCGGGGATTATCTCGTTCCGGTGGGTGAAGCGCTCGCCAGGGAGCATGGCCCGGCATTGACCGGCTTGCCGGAGGCCCAGTGGCTTCCGCTCGTCAAGGAGGCCGCCATCTCCGCCATGATGGCGATGATCCGGGCCGACCTTGCCGCGCTCGGCATCCGCTTCGATGTGTTCTTCTCGGAACGCTCGCTCTCGCAGGGCACGGATCGCGTGGCCGCCACCATCGAGGCGCTGAAGACCAGCGGCGAGGTCTATCAGGGCCGTCTCGCCCCGCCCAAGGGCGCGCCCATCGAGGATTGGGAGGATCGCGAACAGACCCTGTTCCGCTCCACCGATTTCGGCGACGACGTGGATCGCCCGCTCATCAAGTCGGACGGCAGCTACACCTATTTCGCCAGCGACATCGCCTATCACAAGGACAAGTTCGATCGCGGCTTCCGCCGCATGATCGACGTGTGGGGCGCCGACCATGGCGGCTATGTGAAGCGCATGCAGGCCGCCGTGAAGGCAGTGAGCGGCGGCGCAGCCAGTCTCGACATCGAACTGTGCCAGTTGGTGCGTCTCACCCGCAATGGCGAGCCGGTGCGCATGTCCAAGCGCGCGGGCTCCTTCGTCACCCTGCGCGACGTGGTGGATGAAGTCGGCCGCGACGCGGTGCGCTTCATGATGCTGTTCCGCAAGAATGACGCCCCGCTCGACTTTGATCTTGCAAAGGTGATCGAGCAGTCGCGGGAGAATCCCGTCTTCTACGTCCAGTATGCCCATGCCCGGGCACACTCGATCCTGCGCAACGCGCGCGAAGCGTTCAAGGATCTGCCCCAGGCGCGGGAAGCGTTTGCGGACAGTGACTTCTCCCGCCTGAGGGACGCCGGCGAACTCGCTCTACTCATGCGCCTCGCGTCCTGGCCGCGTCTCGTCGAGCAGGCAGCGAGCGCGCGCGAGCCCCATCGCGTGGCGTTTTTCTTGTACGAATTGGCAAGCGAGTTCCACGCCCAGTGGAACAAAGGGAAAGACTTGCCACATTTACGCTTCATTATGGAGAATGATCTAGGGTTGACCATGCCGCGGCTGGGCTTGGTCCATGGTGTGGCGACGGTGCTCGCTTCGGGCCTCATGGTGCTGGGGGTTGAGGCGGTCCAGGAAATGAAGTGACCCCGCGCGCCGGCATCCATGCCGCTTGCCTTCGGCGGAGCAGGGTCAAGATCCCCGTTCGCAGACGGTTGAGGCAATATGGGTGACGACAGCAGCTTCCGCTACCGGCGCGATGACGGCTACGCAGCGCAGCCGACCGGATCAAGGTCCCCGCAGGCGCAACCGGACACCCAGTCCGCGGAGGATGCGCTCGCCGAACTGGCGCGGATGATCGGCGAGAACGATCCGTTCGCCGATTTCGCGGATATGGCGGAAGAACCGGCGCCCGCGCCGGCGCCCGCCCGTCCCGCCCGGGAGGCCCCGGGCCGCCCGCAATTCTCAGCCCTTCCGGTTGAACGCCGCTTCGACGATTGGCAGCCGGGCCGACGCTCTCGCGAGGAGGGCGACAATGCTCCCGCGACGCGCGAACCGACCGTCTCGCGCGGTGCGCCGACATCCCCTCCCGCCTTTCCCTCGCGTGCGCCCGCCGCTCCCACGCCCCGGCCGCCTTTGCCGCAGGCGCCCTCCGTCGCGGGCCGCGATGCCGCTTTCCCGCCGCGCGAGAGCACGGCGGTCGGCGGGCTGCGCGGACGTGCGCCCGAGCCGCGCGGCTGGGCAGGCTCCGAAGCGACCCAGTGGGGTGCGGCTGAGGCCGCGGGCTCCGCGGAGCAGCGCTCCACCGTGCGCCAGGGCTACGGCTCGCTCGCCCGCCGCGCGGACGGCTCCGCCGACCAGACACGCGCTCCGGCGACCCGCCAGGACTATGACGAGGAAGACGATACGGTCCAGCCGGACCGGCGCGATGACAGCGCCTATGCCTATTCGGATTCCGAGCAGACGCGCTACGCCGATTACGACGACACCTATGACCCGGCCTTCGATGACGAAGGCTACATGCCCCCGCACAGCGAAGAGGTCTATGAGACCGAGCCGCGCCGCAATAAGGGGCGCATCGCGCTGATCGCTGTGGGCGCTCTGGTGGGCCTCGGCGTCGTCGCCACGGCCGGCGTGATGATGTTCGGCGGCGGCGGTTCGTCGTCGTCCTCAACCGCCGAAACCGCCCCCGTTATCAAGGCCGACACGACCCCGAGCAAAGTTGCGGGGCCGACGCCCGGCAATGGCCAGGGCGCGGACGGCCAGAAGCTCATCTATGACCGCGTGGGCGGCCAGCCCGGGCAGGAGCGCGTGGTTCCGCGCGAAGAACAGCCCATGGATGTGAGCGCCGCTGCGGCCGCCGCCGCTGCCGCGGGCGCCCAGCAGCCGACATCCCCCACGGATCCCAAGCGCGTGCGCACCGTGGCCGTTCGGTCCGACGGCAGCATCGCACCCAATGCCGCGCCGCCCGCCGCGCCGGCCGCACCCACCGGCGTTGCGCCCACCGCTTATGCGCCCACGCAAAATCCGGTTCCCACCGGCGCGCCTCCGCCCAAGACCGTGGCCGTCGTCCCGACCACGGGCCAGGGCGTGCCCATGGCGGCGCCCGCCGCCCCCCCGGCGCCTGCCGCCGCCCAGCAGGCCGCCGCGCCCGCCGCGCCTCCGCCTGCTGCTTCGGCCAACGGAAATTATGTGGTGCAGGTCTCCTCTCAAAAGTCCGAGGCGGACGCGCTCGGCTCTTTCAAGGTGCTTCAGACCCGCTATCCGCAGCTCCTCGGCAGCTATAAGGCGTCCGTGCAGCGGGCGGACCTCGGGGACAAGGGCGTGTTCTACCGCGCGCTGGTCGGCCCCTTCGGCACGCGCGACGAGGCGAACAATCTCTGCAACGCACTCCAGGCGCAGGGCGGCACCTGCTTCGTCACCCGCCGCTGATCCAGCCGTCTTCTGAGACAAGAAGGCCG
The DNA here is from genome assembly GCA_030147645.1 of Aquabacter sp. Taxonomy (GTDB): domain Bacteria; phylum Pseudomonadota; class Alphaproteobacteria; order Rhizobiales; family Xanthobacteraceae; genus Aquabacter. The sequence goes on from JASBUY010000097.1 coordinate 6,478, forward strand.
GGCGAATGCCCGGCCTTTTTCATTCCCTGACGCATGCGGGTGTCAGGCGCCCGGCGCCTTCAGCGCCACACCGAGCCGGCCGGCGAGATCCTGCACATATTGCCATGCCGTGCGGCCCGAGCGAGCGCCGCGCGTCGTCGCCCATTCCAGGGCCTGCGGACGCCAGGTCTCTTCGGTCACCGGCAGGCCATGATGGGCCACATAGGCCTCCACCATGGCGAGATATTCGTCCTGGCTGCATTTGTGGAAGCCGAGCCAGAGGCCGAAGCGGTCCGAGAGCGAAACCTTTTCCTCGACCGCCTCGCCGGGATTGATCGCGGTGGAGCGCTCATTCTCCATCATGTCGCGCGGCAGCAAATGGCGGCGGTTGGAGGTGGCGTAGAAGATGACATTGTCCGGCCGGCCCTCGATGCCGCCTTCGAGCACCGCCTTCAGCGACTTGTAGGAGGTGTCGTCGGCATCGAAGGAGAGGTCGTCGCAGAATACGATGAAGCGATGACGCGAGGGCCGCATCTGCGCCATGAGGGCCGGGAGCGTCTCGATATCCTCGCGGTGGATTTCCACCAGCTTGAGCCGGCTTTCCTGCGCCGACAGCCCCGCATTCACATGCGCATGGGCGGCTTTCACAAGCGAGCTCTTGCCCATGCCGCGCGCGCCCCAAAGCAGGGCATTGTTGGCTGGCAGGCCGCGCGCGAAGCGCGATGTGTTCTCCACCAGCTGGTCGCGCACCCGGTCGATGCCGTGCAGCAGGTCCATCTCCACGCGGTTGACGCGGGGCACGGGCTCGCAGCGCGCCGGGTCGGCGTGCCAGACGAAGGCGTCGGCGCGCTCGAAGTCGGGCGTGGCGGAGCGGGCCGGGGCGATCCGCTCGAGAGCGTCTGCGATGCGCACCAACACAGCGAGCGTGGCATCCGATGGGGCATCCGGCGTCATGGGTCCTCCCGTGCGTGCGCGTCCTGTTTGGCGAGGCCGGCCCTGCGGGTTTCGCAGGCCCGTCCCTTTGTCGCGCGCACGCTTCGACTGTTTGCGAGACTGGGTCACTGCTCATGCCGCGGCGAGCATGAGCGGTTCAGGCTGTAACGGGGCGGGCACCGCCCAACAAGGCCGAACGGCGCGAAACCATCGGGCCAGGCATTCCACCCGCGCATGGATCTGTGGCCCGCATGCCGCAGCGCGGGGGAAAGGGGCTGGGGACACCCCCTCGCATATTGCACTGCGGCAGGCTTCGGTTAACGTTTGGCCGGTAGTTCTTAAGCGGCTGATCCGGGTTGGGCTGGGCTGGACGGCATCCGAGACGAGTTCTCCCTTTTTGGAATGTGTGTTCCGGGAAGAGAGGCTTCATGAGGAGCGCGTATGCGAGCAAACCGCCTCACCGCCCGTTTTGGGACGGCATCCCTTTCCCTTACCCTTCTGTCCGCCGTCGCGGTTCCGCTTGCGCCGGCGCGCGCGCAGGACACCGCCGCGCAGGCGGTTGCGCCTGCCGCTGCGGCGCAGCCGGGGCTCGCGGCGCCCCAGATTTTCGCCCCGGATTGGACCGCCATGGGGTTCGAGGCGCCCGCCGCCGCCCCGCAGGCATCTGCCGCCGAAACGGCGGAGGTCGAGCCTTATTTCCTCAATGGCAAACCCGCCGTTCCCGCTGGCTCCAGCGCGCAGGGCGTGACGACGCGCGTCAGCCGCACGGTGCATAATGACGGCAGCAGCGCGGTGACCGCCGCCGGCGCGGTGCGCGAATGGCGCGGCGCCGAGTTCGGCGTGGACATGGCGCTGGCCGCACGGCCGCAGGCGCCCGTGCCGACCGCCGCGCCCACCGGACCGCAGGATGGCGCGGGCGCCGCCGCCTGGGCACGCGCGCCGCTGCCCGGCGTCTCCAATCTCACCGGCTGGCAGCAAGGCACCGTGGATGTGCGCGTCGACCCGCTTCAGGAGCAGAGCCGCCTCGGCACCACCTTCACCCGTGAAGTGACGGTGACGCAGGACGTCTCCGCGCGGCTCAATGACAGCTATGCCGTGACCTCCAGCATCAACGGCACCCAGCAATGGGAGACCGGCAAGTCGGTCAGCGTCGACATGAAGGCGACCGGCACCAGCGTCAGTGTGGGAACGGCGACGCGCAGCGGCGAGCAGGCTTGGCTGCCGTCCGTCAGCGCAACCCAGCAGGTGCTCGGGCCGCTCTCCGTCACCACCAGCGTGTCGGACACGGGCGAAAACCTCAACAAGTCCATTTCCGCCGGCTTCCGCCGCACGTGGTGAGGCGCGCCTAGAGCCTGATCTGATCAGGTTGAATCAACCTGATCGGTGAATCAGTCTCTAAACTATTGATAGAGAACGTTTTACCGATCTGATTGCGATGCAATCAGATCGGAACGTGCTCTAGCGCCAGACGATGGCGAGGAAAAAGCGCGCGGCGATCAGCAGAAGGAAGCTTCCGAAGCCGATCTCCAGCGCGCGACGCGAGAGACGGTGCGCGAGCCGCGCACCGAGCGGGGCGACCGCCGTGCTCACGGGCGCCATGCAGGCGAAGCCGATCAGCGACACATAGCCGATGGAGAGCGGCGGCAGGTCCGGCAGATGCGGCCAGCCGCCGATGGCATAGCCGATGATGCCGGGCAGGGGGATGACCATGCCGATTCCGGCCGAGGTCGCCACCGCCACATGGATCGGCACGCCATAGAGGCTGAGCACCATGGTCACGAGGCCGCCGCCGCTGATTCCCACCAGCGCCGCCATCATGCCGATGAAGAAGGCATAGGCCGACTGGACCGGCCGGCTCGGGAGCGTGTCCCCGATGCGCCAGTCGGTGCGGCCCGCCAGCGCCTTGGTGGCCATGATGAGCGCGATGACGATGAAGGCGGACTGCAGCACCCAGCCCTGCACGACCGCCGCCAGAAGCGAGCCCAGAGAGACCCCGACAAAGGCCGGGAGGCTCCACACCTTCAGAACCTCCGGCAGAACCGCCCCGCGCGCCTTGTGGGCGCGATAGGATTGCAGCGAGGTCGGCACGATGATGGCGAGCGAGGTGCCGACGCACAATTGCATGCGCACGCTCTCCTCCACGCCCATGGCCCGAAAAACTTCGTAGAGCACCGGCACAATGAGCGCGCCCCCGCCCACGCCGAGCACGCCCGCCAAAAGGCCGGTGAAGACACCGCCGGCCAGAAGCGGCACGGCGAGCATGAGCAACTCGCTCCAAGAGAAAGCGGAGAACATCGGGCGTCTCGGGGCAGGCGCGCCTGTCTGGCGCAGGGGAGGGCGCTCAAACTGGACCCGGGCGCCTCTCCCTGTCCAGTTCTGACCTAGAGCATGCGCCGATCAGCCTGCACCGCAGGCTGATCGGATCACGCATTCTCTATCAAAGAGTTAGAGGGCGATTTACCGATC
>JASBUY010000104.1 GCA_030147645.1 Aquabacter sp.
TGTAGACCCAGGCCGTGTAGGCCAGGATGAGGGGCAGGAAGATCACCGTCACCACCAGCATGATGAACAACGTCACATGGCTGGAAGACGTGTCCCACACCGTAAGGCTGGACTTGGGATCGAGCGAAGACGGCAGGATGAAGGGGAACATGGACAGTCCCACCGTCGAGATGATGCCGAAAATGCCGAGCGCGGAGGTCAGGAAGGTCAGCCCCTCCCAGCGCGCGCGCAGACAGATCAAGGTGGCAAGCGGGCCGAGGAAGCCGAGCGCCGGGGCGATCAGCATCCAGGGGTGCGCGCCGTAATTGGCGAACCACGCGCCCCGCTCCACGACCACGCTCTTCAGCAGCGGATTGGAGGGACCCACCACATTGATGGGGCTGGTGATGTGATAGCCCGGCACGAACACCATGAGCCCGATCCCGCCGAGGGCGAACAGCACGATGGTCGCGATGGCGGTGAGCGAGCCGATGCCGCGCGCGCGCTCGGCAACAGGGCCGGCGGACTTGAAGATCAGCCAGCTCGCGCCATGGGTGGTGAGCATCGCCACAGACAGAAGCCCGCACAGCAGCGCGTAAGGGTTCAGCAGGCCGAAGAAGCTGCCCTCGTAGAACACCCGCAGATCCATGTCGAAGCGGAACGGCACGCCCTGGAGCACATTGCCGACCGCGACGCCGAAGATCAGCGAGGGCACGAAACCGCCCACGAACAGCGCCCAGTCCCAACCGTTGCGCCACGCGGCGCTCTCCCGCTTGCTTCGGTACTTGAAGCCGACGGGACGCAGGATGAGCGCCGCCAGGATGGCGAACATGGCGAGGTAGAAGCCCGAGAAGGAGGTGGCGTAGAGCGCCGGCCAGGCGGCGAAGATGGCGCCGCCGCCGAGGATCAGCCACACCTGGTTGCCTTCCCAGACCGGGCCGATCGTGTTGATGACGACGCGGCGCTCCACGTCGTTGCGGCCCACGAAGGGCAGGAGGGTCGCCACGCCGAGGTCGAACCCGTCCGCGATGGCGAAGCCGATGAGCAGGACACCCAGCAGCACCCACCAGATGAGGCGCAGGACGTCATAGGAGATGAGGTCGCTCAAGATCATGGGTTCACTCCGCAGGCACGAGGCGGGGATCCACGAGCACCGCTTCCGGCTTGATGTCCGGATCGGGGCCCTTCTGGATCGCGCGGACCATCAGGGTCATCTCGATGATGAACAGGATGGTGTAGATCAGCACGAAGCCGCAGATGGTCAGTAGGACCGTCATGGCGCCGAGGCTGGAGACCGCCGAAGCGGTGGGCAGGATGCCTTCGATGATCCAAGGCTGGCGGCCGAACTCGGCCACGAACCACCCGCATTCCGCCGCGATCCAGGGGAGCGGGATGGAGAGCACAGCGATCCGCAGCAGCAGCGGGAAGCGCGTCAACTGACGCCGCGCCGAAAGGACGAAGAAGACCGCGAAGAAGAGGATGAAGTAGAAGCCGCAGCCCACCATGATCCGGAAGGTCCAGAACAGGGGCGCGACTTCCGGCACCGTGTCCCAGGCGGCCTTTTCGATCTGGGCCGGGCTCGCCTGGCGCGGATCGTCGAGATAGGGCTTCAGCAGCAGGGCATAGCCCAGCAGGTTGCCATTGTCCTCGAAGGTCTTGGTGACGTCCGCCGGCACGCCGGCCGCGCCCGCCGCACGGATCTTCTGGAGCGCGTCATAGGCCAGGATGCCGCGGGCGATATTGCCCTTGGCGCGCTCCACCAGTTCCGCGATGCCTTCCACCGGGGTCGTGAGCGAGCGGGTGTCGATGAGGCCGCCCACCCAGGGGATTTCCACCGCATAATAGGTCTTGCGCGCCTCCTGGTCGGGGAAGCCGACCACGGTGAAGGGCGCCGGCACCGGCTCGGTGTGCCAAACCGCCTCCATGGCGGCGAGCTTCATGCGCTGATGCTCGGTGGTGAGGTAGCCGCTCTCGTCGCCGAGAACCACCACGGACAGGGAGGCCGCGAGCCCGAAGGACGCCGCCACTGTCATGGAGCGCCGGGCGATGTCCACATGCCGGCGCTTCAGCAGGTACCAGGCGGAGACGCCGAGAACGAACATGGAGGCGACCACATAGCCGGCCGAGACGGTGTGGACGAACTTGGCCTGCGCCACCGGATTGAAGAGAACGTCGTAGAAGTTCTCGATCTCCATGCGCATGGTTTGCGGATTGAAGACCGCGCCGACCGGATTCTGCATCCAGCCATTGGCGATCAGGATCCAGAGCGCCGAGAGGTTTGAGCCCAGCGCCACGCAATAGGTGGCGATCAGGTGACCCACCTTCGACATCCTGTCCCAGCCGAAGAAGAACAGGCCGACGAAGGTCGCCTCCAGGAAGAAGGCCATGAGGCCCTCGATGGCAAGCGGGGCGCCGAAGATGTCGCCCACATAATGGCTGTAGTAGCTCCAGTTCATGCCGAACTGGAATTCCATGACGATGCCCGTGGCCACGCCCAGCACGAAGTTGATGCCGAACAGCGTGCCCCAGAACTTGGTCATCTGCCGCCAGATGCGGCGACCGGTCATGACGTAAACCGTCTCCATGATCGCCAGCAGGACCGAGAGGCCGAGCGTGAGCGGCACAAAGAGGAAGTGGTAGAGCGCCGTCATTGCGAATTGCAGGCGCGACAAGGCGACGATATCGAGTTCCATTGGCATCCCCGTCAGGTCTTCCCCGGCGTCCTCCCTGTGCGCACCCGCCGTGACGGCGGGGCGGCGTTCGAATTGTTTCGGCTCAGTCCGCCCGCAAGGCGTGGAGCGCGGCGGCAAAGCCGCCCTCCCCGCGCCGCCACTGGCGCACCACCCGTCCGTCCTTGACCACCACGAGGCGGTCCGCGTCCTCGGCCTCGCGCCGGATATGCGTGGCGATCACCAGCGTCCGCCCAGCGCCCGCCGTGCGCAGGCTTTGCAACACGTGCCGCGCGCTCGCGGCATCAAGCCCGTCCGTCGGCTCGTCCAGGAGCCACAGCGGCGTCTCGCGCAGCAGAAGCCGCGCCAGCGCGAGCCGCCGCCTTTGTCCGCCGGATAGTCCAAGCCCCGCTTCGCCGAGCCGCGTCTGAAGACCCGCGGGCAAGGCCCGCACCAAATCGTCGAGCCCCACCGCCGCGAGCGCCGCGAACAGATGCGCGTCATCCGCCTGCGGCGCGGCCAGCCGCAAATTGTCGGCAAGGGTGTCGCGGAACAATTCGGTGGTCTGCGTAAGGAGAGTTCCGGGGGTCGAGGTCACCTGCCCCGCGCTTGGAGCGATTTCGCCCGCAAGCAGAGCCAGGAGCGTGGACTTGCCGGCCCCGGACGGGCCGATAAGCGCCACCCGCTCTCCCGCAAATATCTGAAGGTCCACATCCTGGAGAACCGGCGCCCCGCGCCCCGCATGCCGCACGCCGACGCCGGACAAGGTCGCGGCGAGACCGGCCGGCGGACGCGGCGGCAGCGCGTGTCCATCCCGCGCGGCAAGGCGCGGCCCGACACGGCGGGCGGCAAGCAGGGTTCGGCCGAATTCCAATGCCCCCCGCCGCAGTCCCGCGAAGGGCTCCAAAGCCGCGAGCGGCACCAGCATGGCAAGGGCGGCCAGCGGTGCGTCAATGGCACCGCGCTCCATCAGCCAGGCGACAGCGAGCAGCGTGCCCGCGAGGAGCAGCGCGGACAGGGCGCCGAAGCCTATGGATGCAGTAACTTCGATACGGTTGAGCGCATCGTCGGCGCGGGCCGCCGCACGGTCGGCCTCAGCCACCGCAACCCGCTGAGCGTCCAGCCGCCCCGCCATGACGAGGTCCGTTTGGCCCGCCATCAGATCAATGACCCGCGCGCGCAGCCGCTCCACCCCATAGGCGCGGCGGCGCGCGGGCCGGCGGGCGGCGAGACCGCACACCAGCGGCAGGCCGAAGCCGGCGAGCGCAAGACCTGCGGCCAATCCAAGGCCGATGCGCCACTCCATCAGCCCAAGCACGACGCCCACCGCCAGGAGCGCCGCGCCCGCCGCCGCGAGCGGCACCATCAGGCGCAGATAGAGGGAATCCAGCGCATCGATGTCCGCCGTGAGGCGGAACAAGAGCTTGGCGGGCCGCGCCCGCAGTGCTTCTGCCGCACCGGGCTGTGCCCAGCCCCGGAACAGGCGCTCACGCAAGCCGGCGAGAAGCGCCAGCGCCGCGTCATGGGTGGTGAGGCGTTCGCCGTATCGCGCCGCCGTGCGGCTGATGGCGAGCAGCCGGATCGCCGCCGCCGGGGCGAACACGTCAAAGGCCAAGGCCGTCGCGCTCGAAAGGCCGGCAAGGGCCGTCGCGGTGATGAACCAGCCCGAAATACCCAGAAGCGCCACGCCGGCGAGCAGGGTTACGCAGGACAAGGCAAGGCCCGCTGCCAGCATGCCGCGCCGCTCGGCGAGGAACAGCCGCACCAAGGGTTTGAAGTCGGAGCGCGCGCTCATGGCGTCTCTCCCAGGCGGATCACGCGGTCCATGCGCGCCGCGAGCGCGGGATCATGGGTTGCGACGATGAGGGTGCGGCCCTCGGCGAAGGAGAGAAGGGCCTCCGTGACGGCGCCGGCGGTCTCGGCATCGAGATGGGCGGTCGGCTCGTCGGCAAGGATCAGGCCGACGCCCGGATCGATGGCGGCGCGGGCGAGCGCGATGCGCCGCACCTCGCCGCCCGAAAATCCCACACCGCCCTCACCGACCGCCGCATGCGCGGGCGTGCCGGGGGGCAAGGCGGCGCCTTCGATGGCGGCGTCCAACTCGGGCGGACCGAAGCCGGTCCGCCCCAGCAGGATGTTGCCGGCGAGCGTGCCGGCGAACATGTGCGGCGACTGGCCGACAAAACCCATGCGCCGGCGCAGGGCGGGCGCGGTGGAATCGGAGAGCCGCGTGCCGCCGATCACAATGTCGCCCACGGCGGGCGCGAGGCCGGCAATGGCCGCGAGCAGGCTGGTCTTGCCGACCCCGCTCGGCCCCAGCAGGGCCACGCGCTCGCCGGCGCGCACGTGAAGATCGAGACCCGAGAGAATGGGCGCGTCGCGGCCGGCATGGACCAAGGCCACGTTCTGGATGCGGACGCCGAGCGCGCCGTGCGGGTCGTCCGCACTGCCTTCGGGCGCGGCGAAACGCGCCCCCGGCAGCGGCAGGCCTTCGCCGGCCAGGGCCTCCAGCGCCTCGAAAGCGGCGCGGCCCGCCGCCCGGTCATGCCAGGCTGCCGAAAAATCCCGCAACGGCTCGAAGAAGGCCGGCGCCAGCATCAGGATGAACAGGCCCTCGCCCAGGCTGAGCCGCGCGCCCCAGGCGCCGAAACCGAGCGCACCCAGAAGATGAAAGCCCACATAGACCGCCACCATGGCGACCCCGAGCGCGGAGAAGAGTTCGAGGACGGCCGAGGAGAGGAAGGCAATGCGCAGCACGGCCATGGTGCGCGCCCGGACCCCATCGGCATTGGCCCGCAGGCGCCGCGCGGTGAGGTCGACGGCGTCCAGCGCGCGGATGGTGGAAAGGCCGCGCAGGCGATCGAGGAGAAAGGCATTCATGCCGCCCACCTCGGCCATCTGCTCCTCGCTCGCCGCCTTGGCGCGCCAGCCGACCAGGGCCATGAAGAGCGGAATGAGCGGGGCCGCCATGGCCAGCAGCAGAACGGGCACCCAGGCGAAAGGCAGGATCACGGCGAGGATGGCGAGCGGCACGAGACCCATGCGCAGGCGCGCGGGGAAGAAGCGGCTGAGATAGGGCACCACCGCCTCGGCCTGTTCGGCGAGCGCACTGGCGGCGGCGCCGGACGCCATCCGCCCCGTATCCAGTGGCGAGCGCGCCGCGAGCGCGGCCACAGCCCGCGCGCGCAGCTCGGACAGCTGGTCCCGCGCGGCCCGGAAGGCGAGGCGCGCACCGGCACCGTCCAGCAAGGCCCGGATGAGACCCAGCAGCGCGAGCCCCGCCGCCGCCGGCACGATGTCCGATGCGCCCGCGCCGTCCGCGAGGCGGCCGATGGAAAAGGCGATGAGCGCGGCTTGGGGAATCCAGATCAGCGCCGCCGCCGCCTGAAGCAGGCCGCCGGAGACGACGCCGCGCGGGGCATGCGCGGCCTTGGCGGCGTGACCCGACCGCCGAGCGGCGCGGCGCGCGCGCGGCGCATCCACAGCCGGGGCGGTGCGGCGGTCAAGGCGAAGGGAGCGCTCGGCCATGGCCTATTCCCTCACCGGGCGCGAGCGCGAGCGCGCGAACGAAACCACCTTGCCGGAGGTCTCCACCAGCCGCGTGATCTTGCGGCCCATGGAGAGCAGTGCCGCGAGGCGGCTTGTCTCCAGCCCCTTCACATCGTCATACCAAGTGGTGAGCTGGCCGATCAGGCGGTGCATCTCGCCCATGCGCTTCTGGGCATGCCGCTCGGCGGGCGTCGCCGCCTCCTGGAGCAGGATTTCGCGCAGCACGGTCAGGGTCGGGTCCACCTCGCGCTTCTTGCGCTCCTCCGCGAGCGTGCGCAGGATCTGCCAGACATCCTCGGGCGTGGTGAAGAAGTCGCGCCGGTCATCCGGCAGGTGCTTGAGGAGCACGAGGTTCCAGGCCATCAATTCGCGCAGGCTGATGGAGACGTTGGAGCGGGAAATCTCCAGCGCATCGACGATCTGGTCCGCGCAGAGCGGCTCGGGCGAGAGAAACAGAAGCGCGTAGATCTGCCCAACCGTGCGGTTGATGCCCCACCGGCTGCCCATTTCACCGAAATGGAGCACGAATGCCTGGTTCATGGGCGGCAGATTCATCGTCGTTCCGTTCGGATCGAAATTTCAGAAACTTCTGAAACGCATCGGCACTCTAAATCCCGGCGCACAGCCTTGGGCGCTGCCATTTTGTCCAAGGGGCCGGGAATGAGAGCAGGAGCCTTCCGGCCGCTTATGGGGTCGTCGCGGGGAACGCGCCTTGATCCGCGTCAAACCGTGCGGGAAAGCCCTTAAGCGAAGCGGCGCGGCGCGCGGCGGGGATACGCTTTGGATATGAGTGGTGTCCCGGAAGGGATTCGAACCCCTGACCTGCGGTTTAGGAAACCGCTGCTCTATCCTGCTGAGCTACCGGGACACGCCGCTCCTTTTAAAGCGGGCGGGCGGGCGACGGAAGAGGCCCGGCGGGCCACGCACAACAGAACGCCGCGCAAAGGCGGCGCGGCGCTGGCGAAAATGTGAAGCGCAACCGGGTCGCGTCAGGCCGGGTAAAGCTCCGCAATGGAAGGTGATGCCGCTTTGCTTTTGTCGCGGCGCCGCAGC
>JASBUY010000107.1 GCA_030147645.1 Aquabacter sp.
AGGTGGTGATCCGCTTCTGGATCATCGCCGTGGTGCTCGCGCTGCTCGGCCTCGCGACCCTCAAGCTGCGCTGAACCTCCATGGCACCGGGTGATGTGCGGCCCGACGCGGCCGCTCTCGCGCGCGAGCGGTCGATCCTCATCGCCTGCCTGTGCGATATCGCGCTCATCGCGCCCTTCCTCAGCGTCGGCATCTGGGCCAATTCGCTCATGATGCTGGCGGAATGCGCGCGCGGCACGCTGCTGGTGATCCTCGAACTGCTGCTCCTCGTGCTGATGCGGCGCATCCATCGCGGACGCATCCACGATTATGATTACGGGTCGGGCAAGATCGAGCAGTTCGCCAATGCCGGCATCGGCACGGCCATGGGTCTGGCGGGCCTCTGGGTGGCGGGCAGTTCGCTCTGGCGCTGGTTTCACCCGCCGGCGCAGGACGCCTTCGGCCTGCTGATGGTGGCGGCGCTCGGCGGCGTCAATCTCATCCTCAACGCCTGGCTGTTCTGGAAGCTGTGGAGCGCGGCGCGCGACGGCGCCTCCATCATCCTCACGGGGCAGGTGAAGACGCGCCTCGTGAAGGTGCTGTCCTCCGGCATCGTCATGATCGCCTTCTGCGTGAATGCGGTGTTCGTGGAAGGGGTGGTGGGGCAGGTGGCGGAACTGATCGGCGGCCTGTTCATCGCCGCCGCCATGATCCAGCTCTCCGTCTCCATGTGGCAGCAGGCCTTGCCCTCGCTGCTGGACCGGACCCTTGAGGAAGCCCAGCAGCGGATGATCAACCGGGCGCTCGCGACCCACTTCGACGCCTATGACCGGCTGATCGCCGTACGCTCGCGCCTTTCGGGCAATACGCCTCATGTGCAGATCGAATTGGGATTTCGGGCCGAGCGCACCATGCAGGACGTGCAGGGCGTCATGGACCGGGTCGCGGCAGATGTTGCCACGCTCATTCCCGGCGCGGTGGTGGCGGTGGTGCCGCGCGCGGAGTAAATGGCAACTTTTTTGTTGCCTTTTATGTGTGGGGAGGCAGAATACGCAACATGGAGGTTGCCTATGACTGCCGATACCAACACCATTCGCAAGACCCTGATCCTCAAGGCGCCCCAGCAAAAAGTCTGGGCCGCGCTCACCGACCATGTGGCTTTCGGCGCCTGGTTCCGCGTCGCCATCGACCGGCCCTTTACGGCGGGCGAACGCTCCACGGGGCGCCTGCGCGTCCCGGGCTATGAGCACGTGAAATGGGACGTCACGGTGCGCGACATGCGCCCCATGACGCTGTTTTCCTATACGTGGCACCCCTTCGCCGTGGAGCCGGAGGTGGACTATTCCGCCGAGGAGCCGACGCTTGTGGAATTCCATCTGGAGCCGGTAGAGGATGGCACGCGGCTGACGGTCACGGAGACCGGCTTTGACCTGGTGCCGGCCCACCGGCGGATGGAAGCCTTGCGCATGAACAGCCTCGGCTGGGGCGCGCAGATGGAGAATGTGCGCGTTCATGTCGAAGGGACGGACTGACGAAGACGCGGCGACCCTGTTCGCGGCGCTGGGAGACGGAACCCGGCTCGGCCTGCTACGCCGGCTCGGGGAGGGCGAGGCCCAGTCCATCGCCCGCCTGTCGCAGGGCACCGGACTCACCCGGCAGGCGGTGACCAAGCATCTGCATGTGCTGGAGCAGGCCGGCCTCGTCGCCTGCGCCAGATCGGGCCGCGAGAGCCTCTACAGCCTGAAGCCTGCTGGGCTTGGCACCGCCCGCGCCTATCTGGACGGCGTGTCCGCGCACTGGGAGGCGGCGCTCATGCGGCTGAAGGATTTCGTGGAGGGGTGAGGGCGTGTCCCATCTTCCCTTCCGCCGCGCCGCGCACTAGTGCTGAGCCGTCACATTTCCTTTGGCGGCTTGTCCATGATTCCCGTTTCCACCTTCAAGGATCGCACCGTGGCCGTGTTCGGGCTCGGCGGCTCGGGCCTCGCCACCGCGCAGGCGCTGATCGCCGGCGGTGCTACCGTTCTCGCGGACGATGACGGGGCGGCGGGACGCGCGAAGGCGGAGGCGGCGGGCATCCCGCTGGCGGACCTGCGCACGGCGGACTGGACCGTCTTTTCCGCCCTCATCCTCGCCCCCGGCGTGCCGCTCACCCATCCCGCGCCCCATTGGACCGTGGAGCGCGCGCGCGAAGCCGGGATCGAGGTGATCGGCGACATCGAATTGTTCTGCCGCGAGCGGCGCGCCCATGGGCGCCATGCGCCCTTCATCGCCATCACCGGCACCAACGGAAAATCCACCACCACCGCGCTCATCGCCCATCTGCTCCAGAAGGGCGGGCGCGACGTGCAGCTCGGCGGCAATATCGGCACCGCCATCCTCTCGCTGGCCCCACCCTATGGGCGGCGCGTGCATGTGGTGGAATGCTCCTCCTACCAGATCGACCTTGCGCCCTCGCTCGATCCCTCCATCGGCGTGCATCTGAACCTCACGCCCGACCATCTCGACCGCCACGGCTCCATGGAGGGGTATGCGGCGGTGAAGGAGCAGCTCATCGCCGGCATCGAGACCGGCGGGACGGCGGTGGTGGGGGTGGACGACGCCTATTCCCGCGACATCGCCGCACGCGCGGCGGCGGGCACCCATGTGGTGCAGGTGAGCGCGACGCAAAAGCTGTCGGACGGCGTGTGGCGCGATGGTGAGGCCATTGTCTGGAGCGAGGGGGGCGCCGAGCGATTCCGCCTCTCGCTCGCCGGAATTCCCGCGCTGCGCGGGGCGC
>JASBUY010000111.1 GCA_030147645.1 Aquabacter sp.
GTCCAGCACCACGAGCCGCGCGCCCGCCGCCCGCGCCTGTGACAGGAAGGCCGCCTCGCGCGCCCGCACGAGCGGGTGGACGATGGATTCCAATCTCTTCAGCGCGTCCGGATTGTTCAGCACGCGGGCGGACAACGCGACCCGGTCGATGGCGCCGTCCCGCGTCACGCCCGGAAAGGCGGCTTCCACGTGCGCCACGGCTTCGGTCCTGTAAAGATCGTGGACGCAGGCATCGGCATCGTGCACCGGCACGCCTTCCGCGCCGAACAAAGCGGCAGTGGCGGATTTTCCCATGCCGATGGAGCCGGTCAGGCCGAGCACCCACATGTCTCAGCCCTCCAACTGCCCCTTGGCGCGCAAATCCTCCACCAGAAGCGTGCGCAGCCCCTCGTCGACGGTCGGGCGAATGCCGAACCACCGCGCGAAGCCCGGCACCGCCTGGTGCATGAGCATGCCGAGCCCGTCCACGGTCTTGAGCCCGCGCGCCTTGGCGGCCTTCAGGAAGGGGGTTTCGAGCGGCACATAGACCGCATCGCTCACCACAGCGTCGTCGCGCACCCGCGCAAGATCAAGATCGAGCGGCGGCTGTCCCTTCATGCCCAGCGTGGTGGTGTTGGAAATGAGCCCGGCCTCTGCCAAGGGGCCGGCAAGGTCGCCGAGCCCGATGGGGCGCACCTTGGGACCGAACAGATCCCGCAATTCCTCGGCCTTCGAGAGGGTGCGATTGGCGAGCCAGATGGTCTCGACGCCGCGCTCGATGAGACCATGGAGAATGGAGCGCGCCGCGCCGCCCGCGCCGAGCACCAGAGCCGGGCGCCCCGTTGCGTCCCAGCCGGGCGCCCCGGCATCGAGGCTTCCCACATAGCCGATGGCGTCGGTATTCCCGCCCATCATGCGGCCGTCCTCGAACCAGATGGTGTTCACGGCTTCCAGGCGCCTGGCGGTGGCGTCCGCCTCATCCACCGCGCGGAAGGCCACTTGCTTGTGCGGCGCGGTGACGTTCCCGCCCGCATAGCGCGCCTTCATGCCGGAAAAGAAATCCGCCGCCGCCTCGGGCGGCACATCTTCGCGCCCATAGCTGCCGTCGAGCCCGTGGCGGGCAATCCAATAGCCGTGCAGCAAAGGCGAGCGGGAATAGGTGGCGGGATAGCCGACGATGCACAGGCGGACGGTCACGCGAGCAATCCTTCTTGCCGCAGCGCGCCGAGCAGCGGCAGAAGCGGCAGGCCGAGAATGGTGAAATGGTCCCCCTCGATGCGCTCGAACAGATGCGCGCCCAGGGCCTCCAGCTGGTAGCAGCCGACCGAGCCCAGAATGTCCAACCCGGCGGCATCCAGATAGTCCTCAATGGCCGCATCCGACAAGGCACGCATGGTGAGGCTGGCGCTCGTCACGGTCTCGAACAGCACCTCTTCCTCGCGCACCAGCGCGATAGCGGAATGCAGCATATGGGTGCGGCCCTGGAGGCGGGAGAGTTGCAGCTTCGCGGCCGTCCGGTCGCCGGCCTTGTGGAACAGCGTGCCGCACAAGGCCAGGGTCTGGTCGGCACCCACCACATAGCGCTCCGGCCCGGCCAGAGCGCTGCCCGCCAGCGCCTTGGTGCGCGCCAGCAGGCGGGCGACATCGTCGGGTGCCGCTTCCGCGCCGGCCGCCTGCGCCTCCACCGCGCGCTCATCCACGGTGGGGACCATCACCTCCAGTGGAATGCCGGCGGAGTCCAGCACCGCCCGCCGCGCCGCGCTGCGCGAGGCCAGGACCAGAGGACGGGAAGCGCGCCACAGGCTCATGTCTCGACGATGCTCCGGCGCTGGCGCTCATTGAACAGGGCGATGATGGCCGCCGCAGTCTCCTCGATGGAGCGGCGCGTCACGTCGATCAGCGGCCAGGCATTGCGGGCGCTGAGCTTGCGCGAATAGGCCAATTCCTCCGACACCGCCTCGCGATCCACATAGGCCGCGCTGGGATGGGCGGCGTTGAGGCCGAGCAGCCGGTTCTGGCGGATTTCGACGATGCGGTCGGGGCTCGCCACCAGCGTCACCACCAGTGGCTTCTTCAGCCGCTCGATATGGGGCGGCAGCAGCACGCCGGGCACCAGCGGGATATTGGCGGTCTTGATGCCGCGATTGGCGAGATAGATGGAGGTAGGCGTCTTGGAGGTGCGCGAGATGCCGATCAGCACCACGTCGGCATTCTCCAGATCCTCGGTCATATGCCCGTCATCGTGCATGACGGTGAAGTTCAGCGCGTCGATGCGCTTGAAATAGGTGGCGTCCAGTGCGTGCTGCCCGCCCACGCGCGGCTGCGGCTCGCCGCCGAGATAGGCCTGGAAGAGCTGCACCACGGGCGCCAGAACCGAGAGGAAGGGCACGCCCAGCTCCCGGCAGCGCTCCTTCAGCCGTTCGCGCAATTCCTTGTCCACCAGCGTGTAGAGGACGATGCCGGGATTGGTCTCCACCTCGGTCAGCACCCGCTCCAGCTGCTTCATGGAGCGCACGAGGGGATAGACATGCTCGATGGGCAGCACATTGGAATATTGGGCGCAGGCGGCGCGGCCCACATTGATCAGGGTCTCGCCGGTGGCGTCCGAAACGAGGTGGAGATGGAAATAGGCGGGTTGCGCAACCTTCTCATCACTCACGCGTTGGTGCTCCTTGAAGTCAGCGCCCACCTTATCCACGCCCCTGTGGACGGCGTGTGCAGGAAGGCATGCCCGAAAGGCCCGCGCAAGCCGAGCCTGGGGAGATCGGGAACAACCATCCACATTTCGGCTCGTGGGGACACGGGGCACGCGCGCGGCTGTGAACCGGTGTGGACGCTTTCAAGAGCCGGCTCTTAACCTTTGATTAACCTCTTCATTCCCTCCCGCCGAGAGCGGGACAAACGGGGTGCGCCGAAGGGTCCGTCTGTGGAGCGATTGTCGAGGGCGGCTGGAAGTGGTTAATCAACCGTTAAAACCCAACAGACTCTCTCTTTTAAAAAAGAATCTTATTTGATGACGGGACTGGGAAAGACTGCGCCTGCGGCCGATCAATCGCCCTTCCTCGCGGTTCTGGACGGAGAGGTCCGCTCCGCTCCACCCCCGCTCTGGATGATGCGGCAGGCCGGGCGCTATCTGCCCGAATATCGCGAGGTCCGGGCCAAGGCGGGCGACTTCCTGACCCTGTGCTACACGCCGGAACTCGCCGCCGAGGTGACGCTCCAGCCGATCCGCCGCTTCGCCTTCGACGCGGCCATCATCTTTTCCGACATCCTGGTGGTTCCCCATGCGCTCGGCGTCGGCCTGCGCTTCGAAACGGGGGAGGGGCCGCGCCTCGATCCCGTGACCGATGCCGCCGGTGTCGCCGCCCTGCCGGACACACTCGATGCGGCGCGCACCGCCCCGGTCTATGAGGCGCTTGCCCGGACCAAGGCCGCCTTGCCGCGCGCCACTGCGCTGATCGGATTTTGCGGTGCGCCCTGGACGGTCGCGACCTACATGGTCGCCGGGCGGGGGACGGACGACCAGGCGCCGGCGCGGCTTCTGGCCCTGCGCGATCCCGACCTGTTCCAGGCGCTCATCGACCATCTGGTGGAAGTGTCCATCACCCATCTGCTCGGCCAGATCGACGCTGGGGCCGACGCGGTGCAGATCTTCGACACCTGGGCCGGCGTGCTCGATCCCCTGTCGTTCGAGCGCTGGTGCCTCGATCCGCTGGCCCGCATCGCGGCCGGCATCTGGGCCAAGAAGCCCGACGCCCGCATCATCGCCTTCCCGAAAGGTGCGTCGGCCGAGGCACTGGCCCGCATCGCGGCGCTCGGCGTAAACGCGGTTGGGCTCGATTGGACCGCGGACCGCCAGAGCCTGCGCAAGCTTGGGGAAAAGACCGCGCTTCAGGGCAATCTCGACCCCCTGCGCCTGATCGCCGGCGGGCCGCAACTGGACGAGGAAATCCTGCGCATCCGCAGCGATCTCGACGGCGTGCGGCACATCTTCAATCTCGGCCACGGCATCAAGCCGGAAACCCCCATCGCCCATGTGGAAAGGCTGGTGGAAAGGGTGCGCGCGCCGCTGTGAAGCGCCGGCCCTGACGCCGCCCCGCTGGCGCCCCTTGCGTGCCCATGGCACAAGGGAGGCCGACAAGCGGAGGCTGGCGTGCTCTATCTCTGGATCAAGGCGTTGCACATCCTGGCGATCATTTCCTGGATGGCCGCCATGCTCTATCTGCCGCGCCTGTTCGTCTATCATTGCGGAGCGCCGGTGGGCTCGCCCCAGTCAGAGACGTTCAAGGTGATGGAGCGCAAGCTCCACCGCTACATTTCCAATCCCGCCATGATCGTCGCCTGGCTCGCGGGCCTGTGGCTGGCCTGGGATGGCGGCTGGTTCACGCAGGGCTGGCTGCATGGCAAGCTGCTCCTGGTGCTCGTCCTCTCGGGCGTCCACGGCATGCAATCGCGCTGGATGAAGCAATTCGCCCGTGACGAGCGTCCGCACAGCGAACGCTATTTCCGCATCATGAACGAGGTGCCCGCTCTGCTCATGGTCGGCATTGTGATCCTGGTGGTGGTGAAGCCGTTCTGAAGGTGGAGCGAGACATGAGCCCCAAGCGCCAGATCCACGAGCCGGGCCATCGCCGCAAATTCCTGGTGGTGGTGGACGACACCCCGGAATGCGACCGCGCCCTCTATTACGCCGCCCGCCGCGCCGCGCGCACCGGCTCGGGCGTCACCATGCTGGGCATCCTCGCGCTGGAGGAAATGCGCCAGCAATGGCTGGGCATCGCCGATCTCATGCGCGCGGAGGAAACCGAGGCGATGCAGCAGAAGCTGGACCGCTTCGCCGCCCGCGCCCGCCAGATTTCCGGCGTCGCGGCGGAAGGCGTGATCCGCGAGGGGGACAAGGCGGAGGCGCTGCGCTCGGTCATCGCCGAGGATCGCGACATCGCCGTCCTGGTGCTGGCCGCCGGCACGGGCTCGGAGGGACCCGGTCCGCTGGTCGCGCTGCTGGCGGGACCCGCCGCCGGCCGGTTCGCCATCCCCGTCACCATCGTGCCCGGCGCTCTGTCCGACGAGGAACTGGATGCTTTGGCTTGAGCCTGGCGGAGAACGCGCCGGGTAATAATTTGGTCGCCGCCGCCGCTTAGCCTGTCCGAATTGTGAGGCTTGTTTCTGCTCCCCGGACGGGCACATGAACGACATTTCGATTGAAACATCGAAGGACGCTGACCTGGAGACGCGCATCCGTTGCCTATTTGGGACGGTGGAGCAATTTCTAGGTTTGACCGGGCTCTACATTGTCGCGGGATCGGAATTTACGAAGACACTGGAAATCATTGCCCGCTGGCATGATCCGCGCCGGGCCATCCTCCACATCATGGCGGTCGTGTTCCTGGTGGGGTTGATCGCAGTGATGCAGTATTTCTTCGTCATCTCCTTCCGCCTCGCCATGCGCCGGGTGTTCTGGCGGGCGCCGCGCCGGCTGGAGCGAGTGATGGAGGCGGTCATTCTCGTCTTTGCCGGCGTGACGCAGGTGGCGGTGGCGCTCACCTTTGTTTCCGGCTTCTACGATCTGGCGTTCCTGGGCGAAGTCTTCACGCCCTTCGACGCGCTTATGCACTGAGCTTTCGGCTTATCCCGCTGTGCGGGTGGCATCTTTCCTGCCACCATGGCGCGGGGAGGATGGATGCGGTGAAACTGTTTGAAGCGCGACGGCCCGCGTCCCTGGAGGACGTGTCCTGGCTGCGCAAGGCGCTGCG
>JASBUY010000118.1 GCA_030147645.1 Aquabacter sp.
GCTGCGCTTTTCGGCCGGCACGCTCTTGCCGCCGAGGCTGGAAATGAGGCGTCTTTTTTCCGGGGTCATGGAAGCGAAACCGCGACGGGATTTCGGCTTGTCGTCCATCCTTCACCTTGGGTTGCGCTCACGCCCGATACATGCGGGCGGGGCTTGGAACGGGTCCGCTCCTGCCTTTCGCGGCGGGCCGCGTGGAGCAGGTGGTCGTTTTGCAAACGCAAGCTGAAGGCTGGGGGTTCCCCGGTCGGGCGCGGCGATTGGCTCCTGTTGTTCGTCGATCTCGACTGAATTAGCGTGCCGCCGTCTCCGCTTCGGAGACCGTAAGGGGGCTTACATGAAAAAGGGATTTTTCGGTGCGGCGATGCTCGCGCTCGCCTTGGCGGCGACGCCCGCTTTGGCAAAGGGACCCGGCAAATACGCCGTGAAGGGCACCAATGCGGGCGACAAGTCCGACTATAGCGGCACCGCCACGCTCACCAAGACGGGCGAGAATACGTGGCGTCTGGTGTCCGTGATCGGCTCGGACAAGTTCGAGGGCTACGGGATCGGCGATGACGACATCATCGCGGTGACCTATTCCGGGGGCGGCAATACCGCCGTCGCGCTCTATGTGGTGCAGGCGGACGGCAGCTATTCTGGCGTCTGGGCCTTCAAGGGCGACACCAAGGTCAGCATCGAGACGCTGACCCCAAAGTAAGGGTGAAGCCGCTCAGGTGAGGTCCGAGAGATAATGGACCTGGTGCGTCAGACACAGGCTGACGCGCCACTCCACCGGGACCTGGTCGAGCGAGAAGCCGAGACGGTCGATGAGGAGGGCCGGCGTCCCAGGGGGGACACCGAGTTCCGCAGCGTCCTCCTCTGGTGCCGCCACGGCCCGCAGTTTCTCCCGCGCCCGCGCCACCGTGATGCCATAGCGAGCGGAATAGAGACCATAGAGATTGTTGGGGATTTCCATATCGGTGAGGCCCGGAAACAGGGCATCGGGCAGCGACAGGGATTCCACAAGCAAGGGCAGGCCCGCCAGCAGGCGCACCCGGCGAATGCGCACCACCCGGCTGCCCCTGGCGAGGCTGAGGGCCCCGCATTCAGCCGCGGACGCCTTCGCCTTTCCGATGGACAGAACCCGGCTGTCTGGAAAGTGCCGGGGGCCTTCATTCGGAACCAGCTTGAAGAATTGAAACAGGATGCGGTCTTCGTCGTGGCGCGCGACGAAGGTCCCGCGCCCCTGGCGTCGGACCACCAGATTTTCCGCCGCCATCTCGTCCAACGCCTTGCGGACCGTGCCTTGGCTCACGCCCAACTCGGCGGCAAGCTGCATCTCGCTCGGCAGGGGTTCCCCCGGCGCCCAGACGCCATCCACCATGCGGCGGATCAGCGTATCTCGGACCTGACGA
The DNA here is from genome assembly GCA_030147645.1 of Aquabacter sp. Classification (GTDB taxonomy): domain Bacteria; phylum Pseudomonadota; class Alphaproteobacteria; order Rhizobiales; family Xanthobacteraceae; genus Aquabacter. Next base: position 1,395 of record JASBUY010000118.1, read on the forward strand.
TAAAGGGGCTTCATGCCGAGCCCGTCTCCCTCGGGCGGGGGGCGGGAACCAGGGCCTGTGCCCACGACTGATTTGGTCACGCCGCCTCCGGTTTTCACAGATACCACTCCGCCTTACAGTGAAAGGGGGCGGTTTGTCAGGTTCCGCCGACCAAGCGCAGTGCGCTTAGGGCTAGTCTTATATCTTATATATGATATCAGATCAAAAGTAGAGAGCGCGATCCCTTTGCCGGCTCGGCCGAGCCGGCGGGTGGCGCCAGCCCGGGGAGTAGAATGCCTGATATCGTCGTCACCGAGTTCATGGACGAAGCCGCCCTCGATACGCTTCGGGCGGATTATGACGTCGTCTACGATCCCAAACTCGTCGATCAGCCGGAAGCGTTGGCAGCTCTGCTTCCGGGCGTGCGCGGCCTGATCGTGCGCAACCGCACGCAGGTGCGCGGCGCCGTCCTGGCGGCGGGGACGCAGCTCCAGGTGATCGGCCGGCTCGGTGTCGGGCTCGACAATATCGACGTGGACGCTTGCAAGGCCCGCGGCATTGAAGTCTGCCCCGCTACCGGGGCCAACGATGTCTCGGTGGCCGAATATGTCATCTGCGGCGTCATGATGATGCTGCGCGGTGCCTATTTCGCGAGTGAGGAGGTTGCCGATGGCGGCTGGCCGCGCACGCGCCTGATGGGCAGTGAAGTGATGGGCCATACGCTGGGTCTGATCGGCTTCGGCTCCATCGCGCGGGAGACCGCGCGGCGGGCCCGGGCGCTGGGCATGGACATCATCGCCCATGACCCCTTCCTTGCCGACAACAATCCTGCCTTTGCCGCGCACGAGACCCGGCCTGTCACCCTCGACACTCTGCTGGCGCAAGCCGACGCGATCAGCCTCCATGTGCCGCTGACCGCGCAGACGCGCGGTCTCATCGGCGCGGAGGCGCTCGGCCGCATGAAGTCGGATGCCGTGCTGGTGAATGCTGCACGCGGAGGTGTGGTGGACGAGGCGGCCCTCGCCGATGCGCTGCGCACCGGCAAAATCGGCGCGGCGATGCTCGATGTGTTCGATCTGGAGCCGTTGCCCGGCGGCGGGCCGCTCGTGGGCGTGCCGAACCTGATCCTGACCCCGCATATCGCCGGGGTCTCGGTGGAGTCCAACGTTCGCGTCTCGGGCGTGACTGCGGCCAATGTCGCCCGCGTGCTGAAGGAGCGTGCCTGATGGCTGTCACCCTGACGCTCGAGGCCGCCCGTGACCTCGCGACGGCTGCGCTCATGGCCGCCGGCACCTCGGCGGAAAACGCAGCTATCACCGCCGCCGCGTTGGTGGCGGCTGACGCGGATGGCATTGCCAGCCATGGCCTGTCGCGCCTTCCCGCATATGCCGACCAGGTAAAGACCGGCAAGGTCCAGGGCGCCGCCGTGCCCAAGCTCGAATGGACCGCGAGCGCGACGCTGCGGGTCGATGCGGGCTGCGGTTTCGCATTTCCGGCCGTTGCGGCCGGCCTCGCGGCCGCGGCGGAGCGTGCGAAGCTCACCGGCATTGTGGGCGTGGCGGTTCACGCCTCCCATCATGCCGGCGCCATGGGGCATCATGTGGAATGGCTGGCGGAGCGGGGCCTTGCGGGCCTTGCCTTCACCAATTCCCCCGCCGCCATTGCCCCGTGGGGCGGGGCGCAGGGCGTGTTCGGCACCAATCCCGTGGCCTTCGCCGTGCCCCGCAGCGGCAAGCCGCCGCTCGTCATCGACGCGTCGCTCAGCAAGGTGGCGCGCGGCAAGATCATGGTGGCGGCACAGCGGGGCCAACCCATCCCCGACGACTGGGCGCTGGACGCGGACGGCAAGCCGACCACCGATGCCAAAGCGGCGCTTGCGGGCACCATGCTGCCCGTGGGCGATGCCAAGGGCGCGGCTTTGGTGCTCATGGTGGAAATCCTCGCCGCCGCGCTCACGGGCGGTCAGTTCGGATTCGAAGCCTCGTCCTTCTTCACGGCGGACGGTCCCTCTCCCTCCATCGGCCACCTGTTCATCGTGATGGACGGCGCGCGCCTCGGGGGAGAGAGCTTCTCGGACCGGCTGGAAATCCTGCTCGGCGCCATCCTCGCTCAGGACGGCACGCGCCTTCCGGGGGATCGCCGCATCGCTGCCCGCGCCAAGGCGGCAGAGGACGGCATCAGCATCCCGGACGATCTTGCCGCTGATCTGCGCCGCCGCGCGGGGCAATGATCCTTTCCCCGCTCCCACACTCGGGGGAGGGCGTGTGACGATGGGCTCCCGCCCCAATGCTCCGCCCGCATGGTCGTCCATGCGGGCATTTTCATTGGGCACAAAAAAGAAACGGCGCCCCAGGGGCGCCGCAGTCGGTCACGATCGTCTTCGCGGAGTCTTGTGAGGGCGCCGCATGGAAATGGGAGTGCCGCAAAGCGCCACCCCCGTTCCGTCAGGCGCTGCGATAGAGCTTGGTCATCACGAATTCGCGGTGGCCAAGGCTTTCGGCAGCGGTCAGGCGGCCATTGGCGGTGCGGATGATCATGTCGATCAGAGCGTCGCCGGCCTGCGGGATGGTCATGTCGCGGCGCAGTACGCCGGAGACGTCCACGTCGATATGCTCGCCCATGGTGCGGATCGTGCGGGGATTGCCCGAGATCTTGATGACAGGGACGATGGGGTTGCCGATCACATTGCCCTGTCCGGTGGGGAAGGTGTGGATCACATATCCCGCCGCCGCCATCAGGGTCACGCACTCGGCCGCGGCCGAGGAGGTGTCCATGTAATACAGGCCAGGACCCTTGGCAGGCGCCTCCGCCGGCTCAAGCGCATCGATGAATTTGCACTCGCGGCCGATCTTTTCGAGATTGCCGAGCGCCTTTTCCTCGATGGTGGTGAGACCGCCGGCGATGTTGCCCTTGGTGGGCTGGCTGTCGGACAAATCGTTGGTCTTGTGGGCCTCGATCACGTCGTCCTGGTAGGACTTCCACATCTTGTACCACTTTTCCGCGATCTCCGGCGAGGCTGCGCGCTCCTTGCAGAGATGCTCGGCGCCGGTGATCTCGGAGGTCTCGCCGAACACGCCATAGATGCCGTGCGGGATCAGCTTGTCATACATATTGCCGACGGTGGGGCAGGAGGAGAGGCCCGTCGTCGTGTCGCTCTCGCCGCACTTGGTGGAGACCCACAGCTCGGAGATGGAGCAGGTCTCGCGCGGCAGCTCGGTGGCCCACTGGACGAACTTCTTCGCCTGATAGGACGCCTTGGCGATGGTGGCGATGTCACCGTGGCCCTCGATGCCAAAGCCCACCACCGGCTTGCCGGTCTTGGCAATGCCCTGGACGACAGTGTTGGTCCACTGGTCCTCGATGCCGATCACGACCACGGCCGCGACATTCGGGTTGGAGCCGATGCCGATCAGCGTGCGGAAATGCAGGTCGAGGTCGGCGCCGAATTGAAGGCGGCCATAGGCGTGAGGCAACGCCATGGTGCCCTTGACCGTATTGGCGACGGCTTCGCAGGCGGCATTGGAAAGGTCGTCCAGCGGAAGCAGGATGACATGGTTGCGCACGCCGACGCGGCCATTCTCACGGCGCCAGCCCGTGAAAGTCGCATTCTTGTAATCGGCGGAAGCGAGAGTTGCAGGGGTGGCTTTCGTCACCAACTGGTCGGGCGCGCCGCCGTTGAACGGGTTCTGCGCGGTCTGGGCATGGAACATTGAGATTTCGGACATGACGGCCTCACCAACGCTTGGTCTTGGCATTATGGACGTGAAGGTGCTCGCCCTTGGCGATGTCCGCCTTGGCGATGCCGATGTCCTGGCCATACTTCCAGATCGTGTCGCCGGCCTTGATGTCGACGAGGGCGACCTTGTGGCCGATCGGAACGTCCATCTTCGCGGTGAGGTGGAACGCCGAATTGTCGTGGGTGACGACGCAGAGCATGTCGGTGCCGGCCTTCAGGCCCTCCACCACCACCACGCCGACGGTATCTTTCTTTTCATGAACCAATAGGTGCGGCGCACTCACGTTTGCCTCCTCGCCTCTTGCGACTTGCCGTTCCGGCGGAAGTCTTCTATAAGACGTGTGATAGATGAGTTAATCGGACGGCGGTGTCAAGCACGGTTCCTGCCGCTCCGGTGAAAACTCACGAAAAAGCGTTCAGCGTCAAAGCGTTAGTAGCGCGTATTAGGGTGAAGCCTTTGGAGGAAAGCTGATGGTTCGTTTCTTGAAATGGGTCGCCGCCGGTGTGCTCGGCGTGACGATGGGGGCCGGGAGTGCGGGCGCCCAGTCTTATCCGACCCGCCCGATCACACTTGTGGTTCCTTATTCCGCCGGCGGACCGAGCGATGCCATTGCGCGGCTGCTCGGCCAAAGCATGTCGGCCACGCTCGGCCAACAGATCGTGATCGAGCCGGTGGTTGGTGCCGGCGGCACGACCGGGGCGGGGCGCGTCGCCAAGGCGGCGCCGGATGGCTACACCATCCTCATTCATCACGTCGCGTTGGCCGCCAGTGCCGCCCTCTATGCCAGCCTGTCCTATGATACGGCCAAGGCGTTCGAGACCATCGGCCTGATCAATTACGGTCCGATGGTTCTGATTTCGAAGAAGGATTATCCGGCCAACAACATCGCGGAGCTGATCGCCCGGGTGAAGGCGGAGGGCACAAAGACGACCATTGCCCATGCGGGCGTTGGGTCCAATTCCTATCTGTGCGCCCAGCTTCTGCAGAAGGCCATGGATGTGAAGATGACGGACGTCGGATATCGTGGCACCGGCCCTGCCATGAACGATCTGATGGGCGGGCAGGTCGATCTTCAGTGCGAGCAGTCGACCACCGCCGTGCCCCAGGTCAAAGCCGGAACGGTGAAGGCCTTCGCCGTGACGTCCGTCAAGCGGATGGACATCCTGAAGGATCTCCCGACCCTTCAGGAAGCGGGGCTGAAGGATTTCGACTTCGTGATCTGGCACGGCCTTTATGCCCCCAAGGGGACGCCCGCCGACATCATCAACAAATTGAATGCCGCGCTCCAGAAGGCGCTGGAAGATCCCACCATCCAGCAGCGTTTCGCCGATGTGGGGACCAGCGTCTTCCCGCCGGCAGAGCGCGGGCCTGGCTCTCATCTCAAGATGTTCGAGAAGGAGATGGGCATCTGGAAGGTGGTCATCGACAAGCCCGTTCAGTGAGCGGGTCCTAGTCCTCACATCAGGAGCGAGCGCGCGGGCAACCCGCGCGCTCGTTTCCATTTTGAGGCGGTCGCGCACGCGCCGACGGAGTGGCAAGCGTCCCATGCGAGGGTCAGTGCCGGACACCTCATCAGCGGCGTCTGAGCGGAGCGACGCGTCCGCTCGAGCGCGATCCGACCAGATTGGTTCAATCTGATCAGTAACACCCCTGTAACTCATTGATTGATTTGGGATTCTCTGATCAAACTGCGATGCAGGTTGCTCGGCCCATGCTCTAGGCGAGATGGGGCTTCGCAGCTATTCTTGCGACCACGCAGCGCGGTCGCTTCAGCGACGGGGCATGCTATTGGCCTCTGGGGCGTTTTAATCGGTCCGGCATAAGCGCCGCCAGCCAGGCGGGATTGGGCCCGGGAGCGGTCATGGGGAGCAGAACGGGATGAGGCGCATCGGCTGGCTCTCACTGCTCCTTTTGGGCTGGTGCATGCTTGTGCCCGCATCGGCGAGCGCCCGTCAGGTGGCAGAGTTCGAGGTGCGCGGGTGGGACGTGCACGCCTACACCGACGACACGACCGGGGCCTTCAGCAATTGCGTGGCCTCCGCCGAGTATGAAAGCGGCATGGTTCTCGCCTTCCAGATCGGCGCCGACTTCTCCTGGAATATGGCCGTGTTCGATTCCCCCGTGCGGTTCAAGAAGGACCAGCGCGTCCAGGTGAGCTTCCAGGTGGATTCCGGGCGGACCCGGAAGGCGACGGCAACTGCCGAGGACAAGGATTTTCTGCTCATTCCGCTGCCAGACGACGTGGCTCTGTTCAATGAGTTCCGCCAGGGCCGGCTCCTGCGTGTGTTCTTCTCCGGACGGACCGCGGGCTTTCGGCTGGACGGGACCGCCGCGATGCTCGCGGCGCTGCTCGACTGTGCGGATCGCTACAAGGACACGAAGTCGGACGTGAGCGGAGGCAAGCGCGGCAAGGGGGATGGCGACAGCGCCCGCGATGGCGGGAAAGGCGGCGGCGGGGACGTGTCCACCGGTAGCGGCTTCTTCGTGACAGCCGACGGCGCGGCGCTGACCAATGCCCATGTCATTGAGGGCTGCGAGGAGGCGGTGATCTCCGGCTATGGTCCCGCCCGCATCGTCGCGACAGATGCCGCCAATGACCTCGCTCTGCTCAAGGTGAAGACAGCGGCGACGACCACACCCGCGCGCTTCCGGCGCAAGCATCTGCAATTGGGCGAGACAGTCTTCGTCATGGGATTCCCGCTGGCCGGGCAATTGGACAATGGGCTGAACTTCACCAGCGGCATTGTGTCCTCCCTGGCAGGTCCTGGAAACGACACGCGTTCGCTGCAACTGACGGCGCCCATCCAGGCGGGCAATTCCGGTGGGCCCATTGTCGATACGTCCGGCCTTCTGGTGGGGGTGACCCAGGCGAAGCTAAGCGAGGTCGCCGCGCTGCGCTCCGGCGGTGCCTTTCCACAGAACGTCAATTTCGGCATCAAGTCCGACCTCGCGGCGAGCTTCCTGCGGGCAAATGCGGTGGATCCGCAAGAAGCCGAAGCCGGCGAAGCGCTCTCGGCCGTCGCCATCGCCCAAGGCGGGCGGGACTATACCGTTCAGGTCAAATGCACACCGAAATAGGCGTTGCGGGCATTTGAAGCTGAACTCTGGTCATGGGCGCTCCTGCCGTCGAGCGCTGCCAGATTGGGGCAAATCGGAACGCGATATCCGTCGCTTTGGTTCAGTCTGCACTAGGTAACCGTCTCGACGGTGCCTTAGGGCTATTACAAACTGTGCAAGAAGCAGCGAACGGGGCGCCGAGTCCCCGCCGCAGGGAGATGCGCCGATGACGATGGAAAAGGTGGGCAATCGCGCGGACGCGCAGGGCAAGGCCAAAGCCTGGACCAGCTGGCGCCCTTTCTGGGTCGATCATCGCTCTGACGAGAGCGACATCATCACCTCCTTCTGGCTGCGCCCCTTGGATGGCGGTGGCCTTCCCCCGCACCGGGCCGGGCAGCACATCACCCTGCGCCCCACCGGCGAAGGCGCCCCGGGCGGCTTCCGCAATTACACGCTGTCCGCCCCGCCCGGCGGCTCCATGCTGCGCATTTCGGTCAAGCGCGAAGGCGAGGGCGCCGTTTCCCGGTGGCTGCATGAACATGCCGTGCCCGGCACAGCGCTGGACCTTCTGCCGCCCTCAGGCGACTTCTGCCTGCCGGAGGAGGTCACCCGCCGTCTGGTGTTGATCAGCGCCGGCGTCGGCATCACGCCCATGATGGCGATGCTGGAGGCGGCGGACCCGTCCACGCAGATCGACTTCATCCACGCGACGCGCGACGGCAGCACGCACGCCTTCGGCGCGCAGGTGCGAACCTTGTCGGCGAGCCGTCCGCGCGTCACGTCCACGGTCTTCTATTCCCGTCCTCGCGCCAACGATGTCGCCGGACGGGATTTCGACGAACGCGGCCATGTTTCGCTGGAATTTCTGGCCCGCCGCTTGCCGCTGGCCGAATGCGACTTTTTCATCTGCGGCCCGCTGGGCTTCATGCGGGATATCGTGACCGGTCTGAGGCGCGCAGGCGTGCCCGCGGCGCGCATCCGCACGGAATTCTTCGGTGACTTCGCCGTCCTCGATGAGACCATTCCCGGCGCTGCGCTGGCGCTGGCGCCGGCCGCCTCGGGCTTTGACGCTGCCTCCATCGGCGGCGCCCTGCTCGCGAGCGCGGCCGATGCCGTGATGGCCAGTGATCGGGACGGCAAGATCGTCGCTTGGAATCCCGGCGCCCAGCGGATTTTCGGCTTCACGGCACAGGAAGCGCTCGGCCAGTCTCTCGACATCATCATTCCGGAGTCTCTGCGGGCGCGCCATTGGGAAGGCTACCACCACACCGTCTCTACCGGCGTCAGCCGGTATGGCGCGGGTGACATGCTCGCAGTGCCCGGCCTTCATAAGGACGGCAGCCGCCTCTCGCTGGAATTCACCATCGTCATGATGAAGGACGAGGCCGGAAGCGTCATCGGCATGGTGAGCACGTTGCGGGACGTGACGCGCAAATTCGAAGAAATGCGCGCCTTGAAGAAGAAGGTGGCGGACCTGGAGTCTGGCGGCGCCTGAACCGGTATCCTCAACCAGGCACATTCCAATCAAAAACCCCACCGGCGGTTGCCGATGGGGTAAAAGGCGGTCGCGCGTGCGGTGTCTTTTGAGCCAGCCATTTGGGACCCGACAGTTATTCCGGTTTTGATTTGGGCAATTGTTCCGTAGCAGGGATTGCGCCGGGTCGGTGATCCGCCGGTTTGCCCTTCGGGTCCTTCTCGGCCGACTCGTCATAGTCCGGCCGGGTACTGTCCTGATATGTCCCGATGGTGTTTCCCGCCCCGTGCTTCGGGCTGCTCTGTCCGGGCGCCGACATGATCCGTCTCCTTGGTCAAATCTGATGTGACCATAACGTCGGACGGGGGGCTGAGGTTTCAGTCCGATTCCCCTGGATACAAATCGCCGCCGCGCCCATTGAGGGCGGAAGTTCCGCCCGCGGGATCGCGAGCTTGGCATTCCATCACAATATCCATTCTGGATCCAGTTTTCATTGTCGCGAAAGGTTCATGCAAGCTTCCGGCTGCACGACGGTGATCGCATCCGTCAGACGCTTTTCTCTAGGGGGGGCAATATGAAATTAGCGAACATATCCATCGGTACCAAAATCCTTATCGGATTTGGTCTCGTGCTGCTCACCAACATCATAACCGGCAGCATCATTTGGTATTCGGATATCAAATTCGACAAGAATGTCTCTTGGACCGTTCACACCTACAAGGTGCTCCAGGCAACGGATGGCATGATGGCTTCGCTGGTGGATCAGGAGACGGGCCTGCGGGGCTATCTCATCACCGGCAAAGAGGCCAACCTTGCTCCTCTCACCTCTGGAGAGAAAGCCTTCAATCAGTTCTGGAGTGAACTGAAATCTCTGACGAGCGACAACCCTGCCCAGCAGGCGCGCCTCGACGCGATTCGCAAGCAGGTTGAGGAATGGCAGCGCAGCGTGTCGCGCGCCGCCATTGATCTGATGAGCAAGCCGGAGACGCAGGACGCCGCACGGGAGATCGAGCGGGCAGGGAAGGGCAAGGCCTATTTCGACCAGATCCGTGTCCTGGTGGCTGAAACCAAGAATGCGGAGGCCGCCCTGCTTGAAACACGCAGCCAGGCCATGGAAGCCGCGCAGTCCATGATCCTTGCCTCTGTGCTCTTGTCCGTCGTGCTTGTGCTCGTATTGGCCCTCGCTGCGGTCTTCGTCCTCCACAAGCTCGTGACTCTCCCGATCCGCGCGACCGTCTCTGCTATGGGCAAGTTGGAGAATGGCGATTACGGCGTGGAGATCGTTGGAGCCGAGCGGAAGGACGAAATCGGCATGATGAGCGCCGCCCTGCTGGCCTTCCGCGACAGTCTCGCAGCGGCCGAAACGGCCCGGCGTGAACAGGCGGCACGCGAGGAAGCCGAACGGCGGACGCT
>JASBUY010000121.1 GCA_030147645.1 Aquabacter sp.
GCGGCCGCCGTCGGCCCCTGTGAGACTTCCCCCATGCCCAGCGGCGGGTGGCCGGGATCGCCGATGAGCCGCGTCTCGATCTGTGGCACCTCGGAGAAGCGCAGAATGGGATAGGTCTCCCAGGTGTTCGAGGAGACCGCCCCGTCCGCGAACGTCACCTGTTCCTTGAGCGTCCAGGACATGGCCTGGATCACGCCGCCCTCGATCTGGTTGAGCGCGCCGTCGGGATTGATGACGAGGCCCCCATCCACCGCGCACCAGGCGCGTGTGACACGGACCTCTTCGTCAACGCTCACCTCCACGGCCATAGCAAGATAGGCGGCGGAATTCTTGTAGCGACTGAAGGCGAAACCGCGCGCACGGCCTTCGGGTGGTGGCGTCTGCCAGTCGCACATGCGCGCCGCCTCCTCCATCACCGCGCGGGCGCGGGGATCGCTCATGAGCGAGAGGCGATAGGCCACAGGATCCATGCCGACCGCTTCCGCCAATTCATCCATGAAACTTTCCAGCGCGAACACATTGGCGAAGGCGCCGAGGCCGCGCATGGATGACGTTCGCACCGGGACGCCGGGGATGAAGTGATGCACCCGCCGTTGGTGCGGGAGGTCATACAGCACGAAGGCGTTGCGCGTGGCCCCGCCCCCCGCAGCGTCCGGCAGGTCGCCAGGATGTGGGGGTGGGGGCGGGTTCTCCAGCGCCTCGGCCGAAAGGAGGTTCACGCCGCCCCGGGCGCCGGGACGGCTGACATGGGTTGGGCTCCAGATGTCGATTGTCCAGTCCAGCGGCCGCCCCGCGCCGTCGAGGCCAGCGTCCAGCCGAACCACCATGGGGGCACCGAAGGGTGAGACCCCCAGCTCGTCCTCGCGAGTCCACAGCACCCGCACCGTGCGGCCGGGATAAGCCAGGGCCACCACCGCCGCATCGAAAGCGGCATCGTCGGCCCCGTTGTGACCATAGCAGCCCGCCCCCTGATGATGGATCACATGCACCTGGTCCACGGGCTGCGCGAGCGCCCGGGCAATGGCGGTGCGCAAGGGGAAGACGCCCTGACTGTGCGTCCAGACCGTAAGTCGTCCCTCCTCGTACTTGGCGAGCCCGCACGATGGGCCGATGGAGCCGTGGGCAATGAAGGGTTTGGAATAGGTGGCGCTGACCCGGCTTGCTGATGGGTGCGCGGGGATCGTCCCCCGCTCCTGCACCTCTGCGGTGGCTGCCGGCATGTCGAGGAGGGACAAGCCTTCGGACAGGGCAGGCTGGAGATCCACGCCGCCTTCGAACCGGGCGCGGGCCTGCAACGCCGCGAATGCCGCGTGGACGCGCGCCTCGTCGTCTCCGACCACCGCAACAATGTCGCCCGTTCGGTGGAGTGTGACGGCGGCGCCGCCGGCCTTGAGGATCGGCGCCTCGTCGATCTCGGCCAGCCGGGCGCCGCTGCGAGGGCGATGCAGAACCCGCGCATGCAGCAGGCCCGGCAGGGCGATATCGTGGATGAAAGGCGCGCCGCCCAGTTTGTCCGGCAGGTCGAGGCGCGGGGCACTCATGCCGATGCTGCGCAGGGCGCGGGGCGGTTTCAGCGCGGCCGTGCCGGTCGCAGGCCGGTTGAGGTCGATGTCTGGCGACAAGGTCCAATAATCAAGGCCGCTCTCCTGCCCATCCCGCAGGATCCGCCCGTCGCGGACCTCAAGGGTCTGAGCATCGCATCCGAGCCTGCGGGCGGCCGACTCCAGCATCAAAGCGCGGACTTCCGCGCAGGCGAGCCGCAGTGCGCTGCCGCCCACTTGGACCGAAAGGCTGCCTGCAGTGAACCCTTCATTGGGTGTCGATTCCGTATCGCCGGAGGCGAGGTCGATGCGCGCGAGCTCGATATCCAGTTCCTCGGCGGCGATCTGCGCCATGGCGGTGAGGATGCCCTGGCCGAACTCGACCTTGCCCGTGCGGATCGCGACGCGGCCGAATCGCGGAAAACCTACCCATTGGTCGAGGCGGGGATTGTCGGCGAGGCTGGCGGGGAGGGTGTTAGGAATCACTGGCCCGCTCCGCGCATCGTGTGGGCCGCGCGCTCCACGGCACGCAAAATCCGCTCATGGGCGCCACAGCGGCACAGATGCGGCTCCAGTGCCGCAACGATTTGCGCGCGGGACGGGTGGGAGGTCTGATCCAGCAGGGCCTTTGCGGACATGAGGATGCCGGACAGGCAATAGCCGCACTGGCCTGCTTGTTCCGCGAGAAAGGCGTCCCGCAGCGGGTGATCCTTGAGGCTCTCGGCCGTCTCGATCCGCCGTCCGCCAGCATCGATCGCGAGGTGCGAGCAGGCATAGGTCGGGCGGCCATCGAGCAGCACCATGCACGCGCCGCATTGCTCTTGCCCGCAGCCATAACGCGACGCCCGCAGCCCGAGCCCGTTGCGCAGGGCATGAAGCAGAGGCGCGTCTTCATCCACGACCAAGGTGGACGCCGTGCCGTTCACGGTGAGCGTGATCTCAAGCGCCATGGGCGTCCTTCATAAGGAACCGCAGGACCGCGACGTCCGGGCCTTCGAAGTTATGAAAGTCACTTTCCTAGTACGCAAGTCATTTTCTTCGACGGGCTCACGCCTCTCCTTGGGGCGGGACGCGAAAGATGCGCAGGCAGATGGCGAGCATGGAATAATAGCCGAGCAGGCCTGCCAGCTCGACCACGGCCTTCCGGCCGAAGCGCGCCTCGGCGGCGGCGAAAATGTCGTCGGGCACGTCATTGGTCGCGAAATAGGTGCTGGCGAAGCGATAGATCAGCGCATCGTCCGCGTCTTCGAAGTCCGGAACCTGGTCCTTCTCAAGCGCGGAAATGATGGAGTCCGGCAGCCCTGCCTTCCGCGCCTCATGCACATGCACCGACCATTCATAGGCCGCGTCCCACCGGCGCGCGACCACGAGGATGGCGAGCTCCGACAGGCGCGGGGAGAATTCAGTCCCGTACCGGCAGAACACGCCAAGCGCCTGGGCCGTCTTGGCGAGTTCCGGACTCCCGAGCAGGAGATGGTAGATATAAGGCACGGTCTGGCGCGGCCCGGACGCGATGGCTTCGAAGACCGGCCGCTGGTCCGGTGTCAGTTCGTCCTGCGACAATTCTCGGAAACGGCTGGTCACGCTGTCGTCCTCCCTCGCACCGTTCTCAGACGGCCGTGAGCCCTCCGCGAGTGGGCGCGGAAGATTTCTGTTGATCGATCGATAATTCTTTCCGAACCTGCGCCTGTCAAATGGCTCTGAGCGGCGGGCGGACCGCCCGCCTCAGATGACGCTGTCGCGGGCGCGCGCACGCCGCGCCCGGACGAGGGAGGAAAAAATGAGCGGCAATCCGGATCGTCCGACCGTCGGTGTGGTCGGGCTCGGCATTATGGGCCTCGCCTATGCGCGCAATCTGCGCGAGGCGGGCTTTTCCGTCATCGGCTACGACGTGGCGGAGTCACCGCTCGCCGCGCTCGTGGAGGTGGGCGGGGAAGTCGCGGCAAGCCCCCGCGCGCTGGCCGAGAAGACCGATGTGATCCTGATCGCTCTCGCGAGCGTCGAGGCGGTGAAGGCCACCTGCGGCGGGGAAACGGGCATGATCCATTCCGTGCGCCCCGGCACAGTCATTTGCGAGATGGGCACCTTTCCGCTTTATGCCAAAACCTATGTACAGGACCTGTTCGCGCCGAAGGGCGTGCCGGTTCTCGATTGCCCGGTGTCAGGAACCGGGGCGCAGGCGACACTGCGCGATCTCGTCGTCTATGCTTCGGGCGATGCGTCCGTCGTGGAGCGCATCCGGCCGGTATTTGACGGCTTCGCGCGCAACACGCGCTATGTCGGGGCGTTCGGCGCGGGCATCAAGCTGAAGTTCGTCGCGAATCTGCTGGTGACCATCCACAATGTCGCCGCCGCCGAGGCCCTGGTGCTTGCCGAACAGGCCGGTCTCGATCTCGCCATGGTCTATGACGCCATCAGCGACGGGGCCGGCACATCCCGCATGTTCGAGGTGCGCGGACCCATGATGGTGAAGGACACCTATCTGCCGGCCACCATGAAGATGGAGGTCTATATGAAGGACATCTCCCTCATCATGGACTTTGCCCGCGAGGTGCGTGCGCCGACGCCTTTGATGGCGGCGACGGTCCCCTATTACACGGCCGCGCTGGCGGCGGGGCGGAACGCGGAGGACACCGCCGCCGTGCATGCGGTGTTGAAGGATATGACGCAGAAGAAGTGATCGTCCGTCTTCGCCGCGCCGCCTCAGGCGCGCGGCGATCCGGTCAAAGACGCATCTTTCCAGCGCATTCAAAATCATCAAAAAACAAGGGAGGCCGCCATGAAGGTCAATCGTGCCGCCATTTATGAGGCTGCGGAAAAGCTCTCCAACTGGGGCCGCTGGGGCGCGGATGATCAGATCGGGACCTTGAACAATGTATCTCCCGACGACGTGATCAATGCGGGCAGGCTGATCCGCAAGGGCAAGGTGTTCGCGCTCGGCCTGTCCCTGAAGGAGCCGATCCAGTCCGGCCTGTTCGGAGGGCGCTGGAATCCCATCCACACCATGCTCGCCACCGGCACGGACGCCGCCGCCGGTGTCCAGGACGCGCCGGCGCCCTATCTGCGCTATGCGGACGATGCCATCAGCATGCCGTGCCAGGCCTCGACCCAGTGGGACGCGCTCGCTCACATCTTTCTCGACGACAAAATGTATAACGGTTTCGACGCGACCCTGGTGGACGCAAAGGGTGCAAAGAAGCTCGGCATCGAGCATGTCCGCGACAAGATGGTGGGGCGCGGCGTGCTGCTGGATGTCGCCCGGTTCAAGGGCGTTGAATGGCTCGATGACGGCTATGCCATCACCAACCAGGACCTCGACGAGACCGCCGCCGCCCAGGGCGTGGACATCCGCAAGGGCGACTTCGTGATCGTGCGCACCGGCCATCAGGAGCGCTGTCTCGCGAAGGGGGACTGGAGCGGCTATGCCGGCGGCGCGGCGCCCGGCCTCGCCTTTGAAACCTGCTACTGGATCCGCGAAAAGGATATTGCCGCGATCTGCGCCGACACATGGGGCTGCGAGGTGCGCCCGAACGAAACGGACGAGGCAAACCAGCCCTGGCATTGGGTTGTCATTCCGGCCATCGGCATTTCCATGGGCGAGATTTTTTATGTGAAGGAGCTGGCCGAGGACTGCGCGCAGGACAAGGTGTACGAATTCTTCTTCTCCGCGCCCCCGCTCCATTTGCCCGGCGGTGCCGGCTCGCCCATCAATCCCCAGGCCATCAAGTAAGGACCGGCTCATGGCAACAGTCTTGAAGCGGGGGCGCGATGCCGCCGCGCGCGCCGACGACCTTTCCAAGGTTCGCCAGACCGTCGAGGGCATCCTCGCCGACATCGAAGCGCGGGGCGATGCCGCCGTGCGCGAGCTTTCGGTTCGGTTCGATAGCTGGGATCGGGAGGATTACCGCCTCTCCGATCAGGAGATCGAAGGCTGCCTGTCCCAGCTCACCAAGCGAGACCTGGACGACATTCGCTTTGCTCAGGAGCAGGTCCGTAATTTCGCGCAGCATCAGAAGGACGCGCTGAAGGACATCGAGGTGGAGACGCTGCCGGGCATCGTGCTCGGGCACAAGAATATCCCTGTGAATTCCGTGGGATGCTATGTGCCGGGCGGGAAATATCCCCTGCTCGCGTCCGCCCACATGTCCGTGGTGACGGCGAAGGTGGCGGGCGTGAAGCGCATCGTCACCTGCGCGCCGCCCTATCTGGGCAAGCCGGCTCCGGCCATCGTCGCCGCCCAGCATCTCGCCGGCGCAGACGTCATCTATTGTCTGGGCGGGGTCCAGGCGGTGGGTGCCATGGCCCTCGGGACGCAGACCATTGAGCCGGTGGACATGCTGGTCGGACCCGGCAACGCCTTCGTGGCGGAAGCCAAGCGCCAGCTTTACGGGCGCGTCGGCATCGACCTGTTCGCCGGTCCCACCGAAACGCTCGTCATCGCGGATGAGACGGTAGACGGCGAATTGTGCGCGACCGACCTGCTCGGCCAGGCGGAGCACGGTCCCAATTCTCCCGCCATTCTGCTCACCACCTCCGAAAAGCTTGCCCGCGAGACCATGGCCGAAGTGGAGCGCCTGCTCGATATCCTGCCCACTGCGGCCATCGCCCGTCAGGCGTGGGCGGACTATGGCGAGGTGATCGTGTGCGAGAGCGATGAGGAGATGGTGCGCGAGGCGGATCGCATCGCCTCCGAGCATGTTCAGGTGATGACGCGGGACCCCGATTACTTCCTCGCCAACATGACCAATTACGGCGCCCTGTTCCTCGGCCCGCGCACCAATGTCTCCTTCGGCGACAAGGTCATCGGGACCAATCACACTCTGCCGACGCTGAAATCCGCCCGCTATACGGGCGGGCTATGGGTGGGCAAGTTCCTCAAGACCTGCACGTACCAGAAGGTCCTGACCGACGAAGCCTCCGCCATGATCGGCGCCTATTGTTCGCGCCTGTGCATGCTGGAGGGTTTTGCCGGCCATGCCGAGCAGGCCAATATCCGCGTGCGCCGCTATGGCGGCCGCAACGTGCCCTACGCGACCGCGGTGGAGTGACGGAAGACCGTCTCTCTCCACCTCCCTTCATTATCGGCGCGCCTCGCCTTCGGGGCGGGGCGATCCAAGGATGAGCGTATGAGCATTCCGAAGACACCGAGCTTTGCCCTCACCGGCAAGCGTGCCCTCGTAACGGGTGCCGGCCGGGGCATCGGACTTGGAGCGGCGGCGGCCCTGGCGCAGGCGGGCGCCCATGTGGTTCTCGCGGCGCGCACGCCCCATGAGGTGGAGGCGGCCGCTTCCCAATTGCGCGCCGAAGGTCATTCAGCTGAAGCGCTGGCACTTGATGTGGGGGACCTCCCCGCCGTGCGCGCCGCGCTCGCAGATCTGCCGGCCTTCGACATTCTGGTGAACAATGCCGGCACCAACCGCCCGCAGGCTTTTCTGGATGTAACCGAGGAGAATTTTGACCTCGTGATGGGGCTGAATGTCCGCGCGGCCTATTTCGTTGCCCAGGCGGTGGCGCGCGGCATGGTGGCGGCGGGGCGCGGCGGCTCCATCATCAATGTCTCCTCCCAGATGGCCCATGTGGGCGGGATGCGCCGCTCGGTCTATTGCGCTTCTAAGTGGGCCATGGAGGGCTTCACCAAGTCCATGGCGATCGAACTGGGGCCACATGGCGTGCGGGTGAACACGCTCGCGCCCACCTTCATCGAGACGCCCATGACCGCGCCTTTCCTCGCGGATGAAGCCTTCCGCGACAGCGTGGTGGCGAAGATCAAGCTCGGACGGGTCGGTCAGGTGGAGGATCTGATGGGCGCCATCGTCTTCCTCGCGAGCGATGCCTCGGCGCTGATGACCGGCTCCTCGCTGCTGGTGGATGGCGGCTGGACAGCGGAGTGAGCGGAAACGCAAATGCCCGGGCGGCGCCCGGGCATAGTGTGTTGGACAGGCTGAGGGAGATCACTGCGCCTTGATCTTGTCCAGCCACGGCTTCGCCTGGGGGAATTCCTTCAGCAGCGCCGCATAGACGTCCGGCGCCGTGGCACGGAACGAGGCGAGGTCGGGCTCCACCAATTCCACCTTGCCGCTCTTCTTGATGGTCTCCAGCGCCGCCGCGTAATCCTTCTTGTAATGATCGATGGCGAAGGTCACGGCTTCCGCCGCGGCCTCGGTGAAGATCTTCTGCTGCTCGGGAGTGAAGCTGTCCCAGCGCGACTTGGAGATGATGATCAGCGCCGGCATGTACATGATCTTGGTGAGGGAGAAGGTCTTGGAGACTTCGATGAAGCGGTCCTGAAGGAACAGGTCCGGAGAATTCTCCGCGGCATCCACCGCGCCGTTCTGGAGCGCCATGTACAGTTCGGTATAGGCCATGGGGGTCGGCTGCGCGCCGAGCGCCTTATAGGCGGTGACATATCCCGGGCCGGGAATGACGCGGATCTTGAGGCCCTGCATGTCGGCGGCGGTCTTGATCACCCGGCCGTTGGTGAAGATGTCGCGCTCCAGGGCCGAGATAAAGCCCAGGCCCACCATTCCGTACTGGGGCAGCAGGCCGAGCATTTCCTTGCCGACTGGCCCCTGGAGCGTCTTGTTTGCCTCATCCACGGAGGAGAACAGATAGGGGAAGGAGAAGACGGTATAGTCCTTCACCGTGTTCTCCAGCGGTGCCTCACCGGTGACGACGATATCCTGCGTCCCCGTGCGCACCGACTGGATCATCTTCACCTCGCCGCCAAGCTGGGCGGCCGGGAAGACGTTGATCTTGATCTGGCCCTTGGATTTCTCGCTCACCAGCTCCGCAAGCTTGGCCGCGGCGGCGTGATAGTGGCTCGCGGTGGTGAGGACATGGCCGGCATTCAGTTCCAGGGTCTGCGCGCCGGCCGCGATGGTTCCGGCGAGGAGAAAGGCGGAAGATAGGAGGGTGCGCGCGGTTCTCAGCATGTTCGATCCTTCTCTGGTTGGTTCTTTTTGGTGAGCCCGATCCCGGGCGGTCTCACAGCAGGGCCAGCGACAAGGCGGGCACGTAGCTGATGATGAGGACGTCGATGGTGAGCACGGCGAGGAAGACCAGCACCGGCTTGGTCATCGCATCCATGCTGACCCCGGAGATTTCGGACGCGACGTTCAGGTTCACGGCCACCGGGGGCGTGACCATGCCGATGGCGATGTTGACGATCATCACCAGTCCGAAATGGATAGGGTCGATGCCGTATTTCAGGGCGAGCGGCGCGAGGATCGGGCCGAGAATGAGGATGGTTGCCAAGGCCTCCATAAAGGTGCCGACCACGAACAGCAGCACGTTCACCAGCAGCATGAACATGACCGCGTTGGTCGCGACCTGCCCGACCAGTTCCGCGAAATAATGCGGGATGCGGTTGATGGTCATGGCGTGCCCGAACAGCGCCGCGAAGGCGACGATGAGCATGACCATTCCGGTCATCACCGCGCTGTCATTCAGGATCTTCACCACGTCACGGATGGAGATTTCGCGGTAGACGAACACGCCCACCACAAAGCCGTAGACCACCGCCACGACAGAAGCTTCGGTCGCCGTGAAGGCTCCGGAATAGATGCCGCCGAGGATGATTACCGGCATCAGCAGCGCCAGCAGGGATTCGCGCCCGGTCTCCCATACATGCTGCGCCCACGCGCGGAACGAGACCGGCTTGGTGCGGTCGAAATCGTTGAGCTTGGCGAAGATGCAGATGGTGAGGATCAGCGTCAGGCCGATGAAGATTCCCGGCAGGATGCCGGCGATGAACAGCCCGCCGATGGAGACGTTCGCCACCAGCCCATAGATTACCATGGGCAGCGAGGGGGGAATGATGGCGCCGAGTTCGCCGCCCACGGCCACCGTCGCGGCCGCAAACGGCTTGGGATAGCCCTTTTTCACCATGGCCGGGACCATGGTGGCCCCCACCGCGGCGGTCGTCGCGGAGGAAGAGCCGGAAATGGTGGAAAAGAACATGCAGGTGAGGATGGCGGCCGCGCCCACGCCGCCGCGAATCCAGCCGAGCAGCGCGCTGGCGAGCCCGATGAGCCGCTCCGAGATGCCGCCGGCCTTCATGATGTTTCCGGCCAGCACATAGAAGGGGATGGCAAGCAGGGCGAAGGAATCCAGGGACTCGAACACGTTCTGCGGCACGGATATGAGGTTGATGCCCCGCTCCATCAGCGCCACGACGGAAGACAGGCCCATCACGGCGAAGATGGGAACCGAGAGCGCCAGGGTCAGCGCCATCGTGCCGAACAGAAGGGCCATGTCTTGTCTCCCGTCACACGATGGAGGCGGCCGCTTCCTCAGCCGCGGCCTGTGCGGCGCGGCGCTCGGAGCGGCGTTGGAAATGGCGCTCGGCCATCAAAGCGAGGATGTTGAGGATGGCGACGGTGGCCCCGACAGGCATGGCCGCGTAGACCCACGCCATGGGCAGGGCCATGACCGTGGATGTCTCCATCGTGCCGAACTCCACCCACCGCCACCCCAGCCACACAAGAAGGCCAAAGAAGGCGAGGGTGATGCACAGACCAAGGGTACGTGTCGCATCCCCAAGCGCGGGGGGGAGCGCGTCCACCACGCTGTCCATGGCGATCAGCGCGCCCGAGCGTGCGGCGACGGCTGCGCCGAGGAAGATGCACCAGACCATGAGGTAGCGCGCCATTTCCTCGGTCCAGGGCGCTGCTGCGATGATGCCGAGCTTTGGGAGGACGAAGCGCACGCAGATCTGGATGGAGACCGTGATCACCATGACGCCCAGCATGGCGCCCACAACCTGGCGCAGGACGGCGTTCATGCCCGCGATGATGCCGAAGAGTGTTCTCATGTCACGTCTCCGCCGTTCGAGCGTCAGGCCACGTCGGGGGCGGCCCTGCGGCTCTCGCCGATGGACCGCACGAGATTTTCCGCCACCGTTTCGATATGCTTGCGCAGCAGCTTCACGCCGCCCTCCACATCGCCGAGCCGGGCGAAGGCCAGCAGGTTGCGGTGGTCCACCAGTTCGTGATCCACGTCCGCGACCACGGCGAGCTGGAGATTGATGTAGCGATTGGCGTTGTCATGGACGCCCTTGAGCAGCTTCAGCGCGATGGTGCGTCCGGCGGGAGCGTACAGCGCGGAATGGAAGCGCCAGTTGAACTCGCCCCATTTGTCCACTTCGCTCGCCGCGCTCTCAGCGATGATGGCGTCCGCCAGCGCGTAATCGGCCTCGCTCATGCGCGGAATGGCGAGCGCGAACAGCCAGGTCTCCAGCTGGACGCGGATTTCGAAGATTTCTTCAAGCTCGGCCAGGGAGAGGGAGGAGACCACCGTCCCCTTGTGAACCTCCGACACCACAAGGCCTTCCGCTTCCAACTGGCGGATGGCCTCGCGCAAGGGCACCCGGGAGACGCCGAGCTCAGCCGCCAACTTTTCCTGCCGCAGGGGCGTCCCCTCCGGGAGGTCACCCGAGATGATCCTGTGGCGCACCGCGCTCACGATC
>JASBUY010000123.1 GCA_030147645.1 Aquabacter sp.
GGTGCGCAAAGAGGGCGACGCGCTCGTCCCCTATTATGACCGCGCCGCCATCGAGGACGGGGCGCTCGCCGGTCGGGGGCTGGAGATCGCCTGGATCGAGCATCCCGTGGACCTGTTTTTCATGCAGATCCAGGGCTCGGCCCGCATCCGCCTCAGCGACGGGACTTCGCTCAGACTCAATTATGATGGCCATAACGGCTATGCCTATCTCCCCGTCGGCCGGCTTCTGATCCAACGCGGGCTGGTCGCGCGCGAGGACATGAGCATGGCGCGCATCCGCCGCTATATCGAGGACGATCCGCCGGCGGGCCGCGCTCTGATGCGGGAGAATCGCTCCTTCGTCTTCTTCAAGGCCATGCCCCTCTCCGGGACCGACGGGGCGCTGGGCGCACAGGGCGTGCCTCTGACGCCCGGCCGCTCCATCGCGGTGGATCGCGCGCTGCACGCCTACGGCACGCCGTTTTTCATCGCGGCAGAGCTTCCGCTTCAGGGCGAAGGATCGCAGGACGCGTTCCGCCGCCTCATGATCGCGCAGGATACCGGCTCGGCCATCGTCGGCCCCGCCCGCGCGGACCTGTTCTTCGGAGCGGGCGAGGGGGCCGGCGCGGTGGCAGGACGCATCCGCCACCCGGGCGCATTCGTGATGCTGGTCCCGCGCTTTGCCGGCGATCCGCCGTGAAGCGCCGCCGCGCCCGCCCGCTCAATGCCGAGGAGCATGCGCTGTGGCAGCATGTGGTGCGCTCGGTCAAACCGCTGCGGGCCCAGCCGGCCATGCCCGAGCCGCCGCCCGAACCCGCAACACTCGACGTAGAGGCGACCGTCCCGCCAAGGACCGGCACCGGACCTGCCGCAACCCCGCCCAAGGACCGCGTGAAACCGCCTCCGCCCCTCGCCGCCCTTGAGCCGCGCATGCGCCGGCGCCTCGGCCGGGGGGCGGAGGTGGATGCGCGCATCGACCTGCATGGGCTGACACAGGCCGCCGCCCACCGCCGTCTGCACGGCTTCATCCTGGATGCCCAGCGTCTCGGCCACGGTGTGGTTCTCGTCATCACCGGAAAAGGCGACGGCAAGGGCGACAGCGGCGCCGCACGCTTCGGGGACACCGAGCGCGGCGTGCTGCGCCGCGCCGTGCCGCTCTGGCTCGCGGACCCGGTGCTGCGCGCCTATGTGGTCGGCTTCGAGCCCGCCGCCCGCCGCCACGGCGGAGAGGGCGCGCTCTATGTGCGCATCCGCCGCCGGCGAGCGGAGGGCGACCTTTGACCCCCTTCGGCCGCCGCCTCAGGGATCTGCGCGCCGAGCGGGGCGTCACGCTCTCCCACATGGCGGGCGCCATCGGGGTGAGCCCCACCTATCTGTCCGCCCTGGAAAACGGCAAGCGCGGACGCCCCACCTGGGCCATGGTCCAGCGCATCATCGCCTATTTCAACGTGATCTGGGACGAGGCCGAGGAATTGCAGCGGCTCGCTGAACTCTCCCATCCGCGCATCGTGGTGGATACGGCGGGTCTCTCGCCCGAGGCGACCGAGCTTGCCAATCTGCTGGCGCGGGAAATCGCGGTGCTGCCCCCGGAGGCCGTGGCGGAACTGCTCGGCCGCCTCAAAATCCTGCGTCGGCGGGGATAGACCACCTCCCTCGCGGAACCGGGGACCGGTCGGTGCCGTTGGTGATGAACACCTCACGGCAAGAGGACAGGGCCATGACGATGAGTTCCGACACCATGGGCCGCGTCGCCACCGACCAAATTCGCGGCGCCGATGTCTATGACACAGAGGGATCGCACGTGGGGATCATCCACGATTTGCTGATCGACGGGCGGACCGGACAGGTGAGCGCCGCCATCCTCGCCATCGGATCCATCCTCGGCATGGGCGGCGAACACCAGGAAGTCCCCTGGTCGAGCCTCGCTTATGACGTGACGCAGAAGGGCTTTGTCCTCGGCATCCCGCTGAAGCAGATGACCAAGGCGCCCGACGAGGAAGACGAGGCGGACGCCCCCCTCATCGCTCCCGTCCCCGGCCTCACCTGACGCGCGGCACTCAAGCGATGGAGGCGGCGGCCTCGCGCACGTCCATGGTCGCGCGCTGAACCTGGTTGGTGGCCCCGGCGATGGCGTTCATGTTGGTCATGACCGTTTCGACGCCGGACGCCGCGCCCTGCATGTTAGAGGATACTTCGCGGGTGACCGCCGTCTGTTCCTCCACCGCGCTGGCGATAATGGAGGCGACGTCGTTCAGATTCACGATGGTCGAGTTGATGGAGTTCAGCGCCGCAACGGCCTCGTTGGTCTGACCCTGCACCTCGCCGATCTGTGCTGCGATTTCGCTTGTGGCCTTTGAGGTCTGGGCTGCGAGGCTTTTGACCTCTTGCGCCACAACCGAGAAACCCCGGCCGGCTTCGCCCGCGCGGGCCGCCTCAATGGTGGCGTTGAGCGCGAGGAGGTTGGTCTGGTCGGCGATGGAGTTGATCAGCGAAACCACGTCCCCGATGCGCTGCGCCGCGCTGGCGAGGCCCGAGACAATGGAATTCGTGCGCGCGCTTTCGCCCGCCGCTTCCTGGGCGAGCGTCGTCGATTGGTGAACCTGGCGGCGGATTTCCTCGACCGAAGACGCAAGTTCTTCTGCTGCAGCGGCGACGGACTGCACGTTGCTCGCCGTCTGGCTCGCCGCAGCGGACGCGGAGGCCGCGTCGCCGGACGCCTGCGACAGGTCCGCCGTGATGCCGTCCAGCTTCATCGCGATTTCGGTTTGGATGCGCTGGCGGTGCTGGCGCTGCTTCACAGCCTCGGTGATATCGGTCGCGAATTTCACGACCTTCGTGGGCAAACCATTGGCGCCGAGAATGGGCGTATAGGTTGCCTGAATCCAGACCTCGCGGCCGCCCTTGCCGATCCGCCGATATTCCGCCTGCTGGAACTTGCCCGCGCGCAGCGCTTCCCAGAACGCTTGATAGGCCGGGGTATTCTTTTCCTCCGGCGCAACGAACATGGACTGGTGCTGTCCCTTGATCTCGTCCAGCCGATAGCCGAGAGCGTTCAGGAAATTGTCGTTGGCCTCAAGGATCCGCCCATCCATGTTGAAATGGATGACCGCCTGCGATCGGCCGATGGCGGAAATCTGTCCCTCGAACTCGGCCGTCGCCTGCTTTCGGGCGGTGATGTCGGCGGCGAACTTGACCACCTTGAGCACGCGACCGCCCCCATCGAGGATTGGGTTGTAAGTGGCCTCAAGCCAAATTTCGCGCCCCCCTTTGCCGAGGCGGCGGAATTCGCCTGCATAGAACTCGCCCTTGGCGAGACCTTTCCAAAACTGCTGATACGGCGCCGCTTCGGCCTCGGCGGGATCGATGAACATGCTATGGTGGCGACCACGAATTTCCGGCAGCGTGTAGCCAATGACCTTCAGGAAATTCTCATTAGCCTGGATCACATCCCCACCAGGGGTGAATTCAATGATTGCAGACGATCGATTTAACGCTTTCATCTGCAAATTATCCATATTCTTGAAGCCGAACATTGCCTACCCCCAGACGCGCGGCCCTCGTTCAGAGCCTCCCCGCTACCTCTATAATCAAAAACCAAATGATACTTATTATAAACTGTATCCAGATAGGATTTTATATGCCCGCCTTAACATCCCGGGCAGGCAAATAGCCGCGTTTGCTTCCCCCCTCTCCAAGCTCAAGTCATAGCTTGACCTGCTGTAAGCGCATGCCGTTGCGCGGTTTGCGAGCACAGGAAACCGACCGATGAGCCCGACGCAAACGCTCCATTTCTGACCTGATCGTGAGCCGCCAGTGCGCCGCCCGCGCTGGCCTCAAGGCGAAGGCATGCTAATCTGGCGGCTTGGCGGGCGAATGCGGAGGGCGCGTGAGCGCGACACCGGAACGGAAACGGCCGCGCGAAGCGGCCCATGACGCGGCCTTCTCGCTGGATCGCGCGGTGGCCCGCGCTGCCTGGATCCTCCTGTGGGAGCGGGTCTGGCCGCCTTTGGTTCTGGTGGGATGTGTCGCCGGCGCGTTCCTGGCGGTGTCCTGGGCGGGCCTTTGGACTCATTTGCCCGCCATCGGCCGCATGGTGGGCGTCGGCTTCTTCGCCCTCGTTTTCATCGCGAGCTTCCTTCCGCTTGTGAAGGTACGCCGGCCGACCCGCGCCGAAGCCCTGGCGCGCCTTGACCGGCAAAGCCGCTCCGGACATCGCCCTGCGACCGCGCTCGCGGATTCCCTGGCCACCCGGCCGGACGATGCGGTGGGCGCGGCGCTCTGGCGGGCCCACCTTGCCCGCACGCTCGCCGCCGCCCGCGCCTTGCGC
>JASBUY010000125.1 GCA_030147645.1 Aquabacter sp.
CCTGCGCTCCCAGTACCAGCTCGGGACGTTCGGCCTCGTCGCGCATCCGCGTCATCGCGACGCTGGCGCTCATCTTCCTCGCCAAGCTCGCCACCCTGGCGGTGCCCTTCTTCTTCAAATGGGCCACCGACGCGCTCGCCCATGTGCCCGATGACCAGAACGACCCGCAGATCGCATGGCTGCTCGCCGCGCCGGTCCTGCTGACGCTCGCCTATGGCGGGGCGCGCATCGTCATGGCGGGGGTCACTCAGTTGCGTGACGGCATTTTCGCCAAGGTGGCGCTCCATGCGGTGCGCAAGCTCGCGCGCGAAACCTTCGACCACATGCACGCTTTGTCGCTGCGCTTTCATCTGGAGCGCAAGACCGGTGGGCTGACCCGCGTGCTGGAACGCGCGCGTGAAGGCATCGAGACCATTGTGCGCATGCTGGTGCTGCAACTGGCGCCCACCATTGTCGAGTTGGTGCTGGTCCTCACCGTGCTCGCGGTGGCGTTCGACTGGCGCTATGTGGCCGTCGTGGTGGCCATGGTGGTGCTCTACACATGGTTCACTTATGTCGCCAGCGAGTGGCGCATCTCCATTCGCCGCGATATGAACGAAAGCGACACCGAGGCCAACACCAAGGCGGTGGACAGCCTGCTCAATTACGAGACGGTAAAGTATTTCGGTGCCGACCGCTGGGAGAGCGCCCGCTACGACAAGTCGGTGGCGCGCTATGAGTCCGCCACCGTACGCACCTTTACGTCGCTCGCCTGGCTCAATGCCGGGCAGGCTGTGATCTTCACGCTGGGCCTCACCGCGACCATGGTGCTCGCGGCCTTCGATGTGCGCGCCGGCCGCCAGAGCGTCGGCTCCTTCGTCATGGTGAATGCCATGATGATCCAGCTCTACCAGCCTCTGAACTTCCTCGGCATGATCTATCGCGAGATCAAACAGGCCATCGTGGATATCGAGGCCATGTTCTCTGTGCTGGCGCGCGACCCCGAAATCGAGGATGCGCCCGGCGCGCCCGCGCTTCGCGTCGAAGGCGGGACGGTGCGCTTCGAAGACGTGCATTTCGCCTACGATCCCGGTCGGGAGATCCTGCGGGGCGTTTCCTTCGAAGTGCCGGCGGGCCGCACGCTGGCCATTGTCGGCCCATCCGGCGCGGGCAAGAGCACGCTTTCGCGGCTGCTGTTCCGCTTCTATGACGTCTCGTCCGGCCGGATCACCATCGACGGGCAGGACATCCGCGACGTGACGCAGGAGAGTCTGCGCGCCGCCATCGGCATGGTTCCGCAGGACACTGTCCTGTTCAACGACACCATAGCCTACAACATCCGCTATGGCCGGATGGGCGCCACCAAGGAAGAGGTTGAGACCGCTGCCCGCCTCGCCCAGATCGACGGCTTCATAAAGGCGACGCCGCGCGGCTATGAGACGGAAGTGGGTGAGCGGGGGCTGAAGCTCTCGGGTGGCGAGAAGCAGCGCGTCGCCATCGCCCGCACGATCCTGAAGGCGCCCCCCATCCTGGTGCTGGACGAGGCGACTTCCGCGCTCGACAGCCACACGGAGCGCGACATTCAGGACGCCCTGGACCGGGTGTCGCAGGGGCGCACGACCCTGGTCATTGCGCATCGCCTCTCCACCGTGGTCAATGCCGACCGGATCATCGTCCTCGCCAAGGGCCGGATCGCGGAACAAGGCACGCATGGGGAGCTTCTGGCCCTGAACGGCGTGTATGCCGCGCTCTGGCGGCGTCAGCGTGAAGCGGACGATGCGCGCGAGAAACTGCGTGCCGCTGGGGAAGGTGATGATATTGGGGAACTTCCTGTCATTTCGGAACGTTCGGATACAAAGCGGCCATTGCAGGAAACATCTATCGCATGATAGCTGGGCCTAAAGTTTTCCCCGCTCAAAAGGCTGCCTCGTGCTGGGCGACCTCTACCTGAAATCAGTGGTGGACGCGCCTAAGTTGCGCGTCGGCCTTTTGATCGATTCCCATGAGCTTCCGGCGGTCTTCGCGGCGATGGTGGACGACATTCAGAAGTCGTCCTTCGCCGAGGTCGTCTTATTGGTGCGAAACGCGACGGTGCTGGAGCCGCCGTCGCACCGGCCGTCCCTCCTGTCACGAGCCATAAAATTCCTGCGCACCCCAGCGCTGCGCCACCCCATCGCCTATGCTCTGTATGTTCGCCTTGATGAGCATCGCAGCTATGATGCGCAGCGTGATCCCCTGCGGCTGGTGGATTGCGCAGCGCGGTTCGCGGGCATTCCCGAGCTGTCGGTCCGGCCCCTCGTGTCCGGCTCGAGCCAGAGATTTCCCGAGGCGGCGCTTGAGGCGATCCGCGCGGCCAAGCTCGACGTCCTGGTGCGGTTCGGCTTCAATATCCTGAAGGGCGATATACTCACGGCCGCGCGCTATGGCATCTGGTCGTTCCATCATGGCGACAATGATTATTATCGCGGCGCGCCCCCCTATTTCTGGGAAATGGCCGAAGGCCGCACTGTCTCGGGCGCGATCTTGCAGGTTCTGACCGAGGATCTGGACGCAGGTCTCGTGCTCGCCAAGGGCTTTTACGCCAATGAGAGCAATGTCTCTCTGGTCCATAACCGCATCGGACCCTATTGGGGTTCGGAATATTTCCTGATCTGGAAGCTGAAACAACTTTATGAGCGCGGCTTCGAGGACCTGAAAGCGAATTCCGTCTCCGCCCCGCCCTATGCCGGCCGGCGCGCGCTCTACAAGAAGCCGCGCAATCGCGAGATGCTGAGTTGGTTCTCCTCGGCGGTGCGCCGCAAACTCATGCGCGGGTTCAAGCGGCGGGTGCTGCACTGGCAGACGGCGCTGCGCCGCAGTTCGGCCCCCGCCTTTCGTCCCGGCGAGCGTGGCGTGGACGTGTCGGGCTTCACCTACATCACCGCGCCCAAGGGCCATTTTTACGCCGACCCCATGCTGTTCGCCCATGAGGGGCGGACCTATCTCTTCCTCGAAGATTATGATTATGCCGCCGCGCGCGGCGACCTCGTGGTGATGGATGTGACCGAGGGCGTGCCGGCCCAGGCGGACCTCTGCCTCTCGACCGGCTCGCATCTGTCCTATCCCCAGGTTTTCGCCCATGAGGGCGCCATCTACATGATCCCGGAAAGCATGGCGGCGGGGGAAGTCGCGCTGTATCGGGCCGAGCACTTTCCCAAAGGCTGGGTGAAGGAAAAGGTGCTGTTCGAGGGGTCAGTGGTGGATACCACGCTCTGGCTCAAGGACGGGGTCTGGTATTTCTTCGCCACCTTCATCGTGCCCGGCACCGAGGCCATCTCCCTGCACCTGTTCACCGCCGAGAGCCTCACCGGCGCGTGGCGCCACCATCCGGCGAGCCCGATCTCCAATGACGTGCGCGACGCACGCGGTGCGGGACGCATCGTCGAGCAGGACGGAATTCTCTATCGCCCGGCGCAGGACTGCTCGGGCACCTATGGCCGCGCCGTCCGCTTCCACCGCATCGATGTGATGACCCCTGACGCCTACAAGGAAACCTTCGTGATGGAAGTGGGGCCGGACGCGCTGCCGCCCTTCGAGGGTGCGGCCTGCGAGGGCATCCATACCTACGACCGCGCGGGCGGCTTCGAGGTGATCGACGCCAAGTTCTCCTTGCCGGCGGAAACCATCCTCTGACGGTTCCTTTCCGGAGAGCGCGGATTTGACGCCCCGCCGGGCGCGCACTACCTATCGCTCTCCGTGAAGGGAGCCCCGCGTGTCACTCCTCGCAACCATTCGCAAGACCATCCCGCCCATCCATCCCGAGGGGCACAAATTCATCGCCATCGCGGCGGTGATCACGCTGGCGCTGTTCCTTGTCTCCACCTTCTTCGGAATGCTGGGCCTGGGCCTCACCGTGTGGACGGCCTTGTTCTTCCGCGACCCGGAGCGCGTCACGCCCATCCGAGAGGGACTTGTCGTTTCGCCCGCCGACGGCGTGGTCTCCCAAGTGACCCTCGCCGTTCCCCCGCGCGAACTCGACCTGTCGGACGCGCCGCTGCTGCGCGTCTCGATCTTCATGAATGTCTTCAACGTCCATGTGAATCGCGCGCCCGTCACCGGCCGCGTTTCGCGTATCGCCTACAAGCCCGGCATCTTCCTCAATGCCGATCTCGACAAGGCGAGCGAGGACAATGAGCGCAACGGCTTCATCTTCCAGACGCCGTTCGGTCCCGTGGGCTGCGTGCAGATCGCCGGCCTCATCGCGCGCCGCATCGTGTGCTTCGTGCGCGAGGGCGAGGAGATGGGCGCGGGCGAGCGGTTCGGCCTGATCCGCTTCGGCTCGCGGGTGGATGTCTATCTCCCGCAGGGCACCCGCCTTTTGGTCGCCGAGGGGCAGCTTGCCACGGCGGGCGAGACGGTGATCGCCGACTTTGCCGCGCCGGCCGGGCGCGAAACCGCCTACCGCGTGAATTGAGGCACCCGATGGCGCCGCTCTTTCCACCGTTCGATCCCGAGGGCAAGCCGCGCTTTGCCGGCTTTGGCCGCATTCCCCTGCGGCTGCTTATCCCCAACCTCGTCACGCTGCTCGCTTTGTGCTCCGGCCTCACGGCGGTGCGCATGGCGGTGGAGGACCGGTTCGAATTGGCGCTCGCGGCCATCGTGTTCGCGGCGATCCTGGACGGGGTGGACGGCCGGCTCGCCCGCGCGCTGAAGGGCACTTCGCGCTTCGGTGCCGAACTGGACAGCCTCGCCGACTTCGTCAATTTCGGCTGCGTGCCCGCTCTGGTTCTCTATATGTGGAGCCTGGACCAGGTGGGCTCCATCGGCTGGATCGCGGCGCTGCTGTTCGCCATCTGCGCGGCGCTGCGCCTCGCGCGCTTTAATGTCATGCTGGATGATCCGAACCGCCCGCCCTTCGCGGGGGACTTCTTCACCGGCATTCCCGCTCCCGCCGGCGCCATCACCGTCCTGCTGCCGGTCTATCTCGGGTTGCTCGGCATTCCCCATGGCCCCGTGACCGCGCCGCTGACGCTGGTCTATACCTTGGCCATCGGCGTGCTCATGATCTCCAAGCTGCCGGCCTGGTCGGGCAAGACGCTGGGCAAGAAGGTGCGGCGGGACATGGTGCTGCCGCTGTTCGTGCTGGTGGCGCTGTTTGCCGGATTGCTGGCGAGCTATCCCTGGCTGGTTCTGTCGGTGTGCAGCGTGCTCTATCTCGCCTTCCTGCCGCTCTCCGCTCTGCGCTATCGCGCCCTCATGGCGGCCCATGTCGCCGAGCAGGCGGCGCAGGACACGCCCGACCCGGCGGTCTGAGACGAACCGTCGGCAAGCCCGGGTTGGCGTCATGGCGCCGTAACCGGTGGGGTGCGACCCTGCCTTTCGGTGCGCAAGGGCTTTCCCTGCCGCGAACGATGCGGGATGGTCGGCGCACCGGCCGGCAAGACCGGTTGCAGCCACAGGGAGGCGCGGACATGGGACCGAACCACGGGCATTTCGTCTGGTACGAATTGATGACCACCGACATGGCG
Organism: Aquabacter sp.; assembly: GCA_030147645.1. Classification (GTDB taxonomy): domain Bacteria; phylum Pseudomonadota; class Alphaproteobacteria; order Rhizobiales; family Xanthobacteraceae; genus Aquabacter. Next base: position 5,487 of record JASBUY010000125.1, read on the forward strand.
GCGGCGACCCGCTTTTATGGCGAGGTCGTGGGCTGGAAAGCCCGCGACGCCGGCATGCCGGGCATGGCCTATACGCTCCTGGCCTCGGGGAGCGACGACATTGCCGGCCTCATGGACCTGCCGCAGAGCGCGCGGGACATGGGCGCGCCGCCCTCCTGGATCGGCCATGTGTGGGTCGATGACGTGGATCTCGGCGCCGCCTCATTCGCCGCCGGCGGCGGGCAGGTCTATCGCGCGCCGGAAGACATTCCCGGCATCGGGCGCTTCGCCATCGTCGCCGACCCGCAGGGCGCGGTGCTCGCTCTGTTCAAGGGCGAGGGCGATATGCCGCCGCGCGATCCGACCCCGCGTCCGGGCCTCGTGCCCTGGCACGAATTGCTGGCCGAGGACCGCGAAGCCGCATTCGCCTTCTATGCCGGCCAGTTCGGCTGGCGGAAGGACACCGGCATAGACATGGGGCCGCTCGGCACCTACCAGATGTTCGCCTATGCGGGCGGCGCCGAGGCGGTCGGGGGCATGATGACCCGCCCGCCGGGCGTCCCCGCGTCCTTCTGGATGTTCTATTTCTCCTGCGACGACATCGCGGCGGCCGAAGCGCGGGTGGTGTCGGCGGGCGGGCAGATCATCAACGGGCCCATGGAAGTCCCCGGCGGCATGCACATCTTCCAGGCCCTGGACCCGCAGGGCGCGGTCTTCGCCATGGTCGGGCCGAAAAAGGACTGATCCCGCAAGACCGGTGAGCCGATGCTGGCGGAGATGCGCCGCCGACATCTCTCATGCCGAAGCGCCTCCCGCCTGCGTCAAAGCCGCGAGCACGGCATCGGGCGCAAGGGGGAGGGCGCAGAGGCGCACCCCGGTCGCGTCGCGGATGGCGTTGGCAAGGGCGGGCGCCACCGGATTGAAGGGGCTCTCGCTCATGGATTTCGCCCCGAACGGCCCGAGCCGGTCATAAGTGTCCGCGAACAGGACCTCGGTGGGCGGAATATCCGGGAAGCGGGGCGCGAGATAATTGCGGAAGCTCGCGGTTTCGATCGCCCCATTGGGGCCGAGCCGCAGATTTTCGCTGAGCGCCGCGCCGAGCGCCTGGGCGACGCCGCCTTCCACCTGCCCCCGGCACTGCATGGGGTTCAGCACCTGGCCGGCGTCCGCCGCCTGAACGCTTTTGAGGATGCGCACCTCGCCGGTGCCCCGGTTCACCGCCACCTTGAAGCCATGGACATTGAAGGCGACGGAGCGGGGCGAGCCGGTGGCGCGCCCCTCCGCCATAATCGGCGCGCCCTTTGCGAGATCCGACAGTGCGATGCGCCGGTTGCCCGCGCGCACCGCGCCGTCTTCCAGAACGCACTCTTGTTCCGCCGCGCCGGTCTGCGCCGCCGCCTGCGCGAGGATCAGCGCCTTCAGCGCCCGTGCGGCCCGCTCGGTGGCGAGCCCCGCCACCACGATGCCCGTGCTGCCGAACGCGCCCGTGTCATGGCTGATCCGGGCCGTATCGGCCTGGACAAGGCGGACCTGCTCGGGCCGCGTGGAAAGCACGCTCGCCGCGATCTGGAGATGGACGGTGCTGGTGCCGTTGCCGAACTCGACCGTGCCCACGTCCAGCTCGAAAACGCCATCCGGAAGGAGGGTCATCCGCGCCTCGGAAAAATGCCCGCGCGGCGGGATGGTGTCGATCATCGCCGCCGCCATGCCCTGGCCCGTCACCCAGTCCGGCCCGTCCGGCGCGGGGCTCTCGTCCCGCGCCAGCGCCTGCTCCAC
>JASBUY010000137.1 GCA_030147645.1 Aquabacter sp.
TTCGGCGCGCAGCTCCGCCTGAGCGAAACTGGTTTCTTGATCCGATGGCCGGCTTGCCTCGCAAGCCGGCCATTTTTTATTGGAGGCGGCGCCCCGACGTCTGGATCGCCTTCTCCCCTCGGCTGCTGCTCCAGACGAAGAGTTAAGTCTGGCATCCGGGCGCTGCCGACCGCGCTGTGCGCGATGATCGCCGAGCATGCTGCGCGCGACCTATGCCTGAGCCGGCGGCCCTTCGTTGGACCTGAAGCTGGAATCGGGTGAACCCGCTCCAACGCACAAAGCCCGCCGGTTGGCCGGCGGGCGGGATGTCAGGTCGCAGGGAAAAGGGACGCTCAGTCGTTCTCGGTCGGAGCTGGAGGCTTCCCGTCTTCGGCGGCAGGCTTTGCCACCTTCCCGCTTTCGAAGGCGCCCTGCAATTGCTCCGCGAGGCGCTTCAGCTCGTCCGGCACATCCTCGTTCGTATAGTCGTCGAAGAGCTGCCGCAGTTCCTTGCCGAGGAGGTCCTGGCGCGCGGAAATATCGCGCCGGTGAGGGGCTCGCATCGTGCCGCTCTCTTTCTGCACTTGCGTCTCGGAGCTATCGGGCCGCTTCTGTCGCATGGAGGATATTCATCTGCCGGATGGGGGCCAAAGGGAGGAGCGCCGGAGGAGCAAACTCCCTCGCGGCCCCGGTTCCGAGGGTGAAACGGTACAGCCGCGAAGAAGTTCCAACAAGAGCTGCCTTCATTCGCGATAAAGTCGCGCGCGCCCGGATTCCGCGATCTCATCGGGGTGCGGATCGCGCGCTGCATCTTCGTCGCGCTCGCTGAGGTTGGCCGATCCGGTGGAGTCCATCGTCGCCTGCAGGCGATGCAGCCGCTGCCGCTCCTCGTCGGGCTGGCGCGCGCGCACGCGCTTCGGCGGGCCGGCCTCACGCGCCGGTTCGAACTCGCACTGGTCGTAGCCGTGCGGAGCGGAAGGGGCCTTCCAGTCTTTGCGGCGTGCTTCGCCGCCTTGAGCGTGGTTTGGCATGACGCTGTCCTCTCCTGCGTTCAAGTGGAGTCCTAACGAACCCCGCGCCTTTTGGTTCCGCTCATGGTGAAGCTTTCGGTGCGGCCCTGCGCTTTTCTGCGGTGTGCGATTTCCATCGATCCGGCCCGTCCCTGCGTGGAACCCGACACCGTCCGCCTCAGTTTCACAAGCAGTCCGGTCGACAGCGCCCGCTTGCGCGCTGCGGCGGAAAAAGATCGAGGGTGGATGATGCGCGCATCGCGCGCGCCCCGCACCTTCGTAAGACCCCTCACCGGGCGCGGACGACTTGCCGGTCGCGGCATCAACCGGGCTCGAAGACTGTAGCAGGAGATGAGAGATGCTGGGTTGGGCTGTGACTTTTCTGGTGGTCGCCCTCGTGGCGGCGGTTCTGGGATTTGGCGGCATCGCCGGCACGGCGATCGAAATCGCCAAGGTGATCTTTTTCGTGGCCATCGTCCTGTTCCTCATCTCGGCCGTTGTCGGCCTGATGCGCGGACGACGGGTGGGATAAGTCCCGCCTGAGAGGCCCGTCCTGAAAGCAGGGAGGGGCGGCGGAGATACCGCTCCTTCCCGCCTACGCCGGCAACGGTTTTGCCGGTGTCTTTTGTGAGTTCGAGACACGATACTTAAGGTCTGGTCTTCCTGTCGGGAGCCAGGCCTTCTCTTTATCTGTAAACTCGCCGGTTCGGTTCGGTGGCGTACCAGTTCACGGGATTGCGCGAACATCCATCCCTGAGGAGGGGCTCCCATGCGGCGGCTCATTGTCGAGCACAAGACGCGCTACCATTATTCCGAGCCGGTCCAGTTCGGACAGCACCGGCTTATGCTGCGCCCGCGGGACAGCCACGGCCTGCGCTTGCACGAGGCGCGGCTCACTTTGTCCCCCACCGGGGACGTCAAATACATCTATGACGTGTTCGGAAATTCCATCGCCCTGGTGGATTTCCACGGGTCCGCGAGCGAACTGGTGATCGAGAGCGTCCTGGAGCTGGACAGCTACGAGACGCCCGACCTTGAGGTCCTGCTGGACCCCGTGGCCGCCAATTATCCGTTCGTCTATTCCAGCGACGATCGCTTCGACGCCTCGCAGATGCTCACGCCTCAATATGAGGATGAGGGCGAGGTGAAGGCGTGGCTGACGCGGTTCGTGACGCCCGGAGAGCCGGTTGCGACGCTGGACCTGCTCAAGGCGATCAATGCCGCCGTCAAGGCCGACTTCACCTATCAGGCCCGCATTGAGGAGGGGACGCAGACCCCCTCGCAGACTCTGGCGCGCGCTTCGGGCACCTGCCGGGACTTCGCGCTGTTCTTCATCGAGGCGGTGCGCGAACTCGGCTTCGCTGCGCGCTTCGTGACGGGCTATCTCTATACGCCCCATTTGGATCTCGCGCTGGACCATGGGGATGATGAGATCCGTGGCGCGGGCGCGACCCATGCCTGGGCGGAGGTCTATCTGCCGGGCGCCGGCTGGATCGATTTCGATCCCACCAATGCTTTGATCGGCACCGACCATCTGGTGCGCGTCGCTGTCGTGCGCGACCCGCGCCAGGCCTCGCCCATCGTCGGGAGCTTTGCGTCCGATACGCCGGGCGTGTTCCTCGGCATGGATGTGGAGGTGTTCGTTTCGACCCGCCGCCAGGGGGCAGCGGCGCCAACCGTCATCGAGGCGCCTCAGGTCGCGCCACTCCAGGACGCGCTCGCTCCTGTGGCTCCCGTCGCTCCCGTCGCCCCCGAGCCGCTGAAGCTGGAGCAGCCGGCCGCCTGAGAGCGCGTCCCGATGCCAGAAAAAAGGGCGGGCCCGCGAGGGACCCGCCCGTGTCAGTTTTGGAGGTGTCGATGACAGTGACGTCTCTTCAACGCGGCCGGGGGGATGGGGTTCCGGCAAAGAAAAGGGGCGCCCGCTGGGCGCCCCGGGACACGCGCTGTGTCAGTTCAGATCAGGGGCAGGCGACCCGGTAGGAATTGCCGTAGGCGTCGCGCGCCCAGCAATTCTTGGGGGTGGTGGCCGCGCCGACGATCGCGCCAGTCGCGCCGCCGAGCACGCCGCCGACCACCGCGCCACCCGTGGTTCCAGTGGCGAGACCGCCGATCAGGGCGCCGGTGCCGGCGCCGAGCAGACCACCGCCCACGGCGCGGTCCGACTCCGAATACTGGCTGCAGCCGCCCAGGGCCAGACCCGCTGCCACAACGATGATTGCCGCCCTCATTTTGCTCTCCATCTTCAATCTGTCCGGCTCTGCCGGGCCGTCCGTCCGATGTTGCCCGACGCATTCGCCGACGGTCGGCGGACATTCCCCCCCGGCGAAGCAAACCGTCTCCGGCGGGGATCACGCACCGCCAAGCTAAGCACAAAAGCCACCGCCAAGCCTACCCCCACCACCGCGATTGCGGTCGCGGCGGGATGGCGCGCGGCCGCCTCGCGCGCGTCGTGGGCCGCCATATCCATCTTGTGGACGAAGCGATCGCGCCCGGCCCAGCTGCCTGACAGGCCGCTCGGCACAAGGGCCTGCGCCATCTTCGCGGCCTGCGGCGCGATGTCCGGCAGATGGTCACCGATCATGCGGGCATAGCGGCGGGCGGTGTCGGGGCGCGGCAGATGGGAGGGCGTGTCCCCCACGGCCCGCGTCAGGCGCGCAAGGTCGCCCCGCAACGACTCGACGCCGCGCTGCAGGTCTTCAAGGGTGGAGCGTTGGGAAAGCCAAGTCATTACGCCGTCTCCGCTGTCGGGATCACCAACGCCCTGCCGCTCATCAGGTTCCCTCTGGCGCCGAACAACCTTTAGCTCGACCTTAGAATATCGCGCCTCAAGCCTCAGCGCGGCCATAAGATGAAAATTCGACCATGGCGATATTTTGATCGTTTTCGGAACCCTTGCCGCGTGCGGGGCGTTTCCATGGCGAACCTAATCCGTCCGCACACTGCTCCGCCCCCGCATGGGTCGGCGGATGCCCCGCAGGAGACGACCCCGCCCATGGCCTCACTGCCGCCGCTGATGCCCGCCCACCGGGACGCGACCCGGGCGGCCCTGCCTCTCGGGCAGGATGACGAGCGCGCCCAGCTGGAATCCCTCCTCACCGAGGGCGGCAGCGCCCTCTTCTTCGATGTGGATGGGACACTCATCGACATCGCGTCCCATCCCGATGGCGTGGACGTCCCGTCCCACCTCATCGAGGATCTGAGCATTCTTCATGATGCCAGCGGCGGCGCCGTCGCCCTGGTGAGCGGCCGCGAGGCGCAGGTGCTGGATCGCCTGTTCGCGCCGCTGCGCTTGCCGCTCTCCGGCATTCACGGCGCGGAGGTCCGCACGACGGCCTCCGGCGATCTGACCGCCACAGCCGAGCCGCTGCCCGACGATGTGCGCGCCGCGCTCGCCGCGCTGACCCGCCGCTTCGAGGGATTGCTTGTGGAGGACAAGGGCGCGAGCCTCGCGCTGCATTACCGGGCCATCCCCGCTGCGGCTCCCGAATTGGAAGAAGCCATCGGCGCCATCGTTGCGCCGCGGTCTCGGACGCTGACCGTGCTGCCGGGCCGGATGGTGTTCGAGGTCAAGGCGCGCGGCCATGACAAGGGCGCGGCAGTTCGTGCCTTCATGGCGCAGGCGCCGTTTGCCGGGCGGGTGCCGATCTTCTTCGGCGACGACGTCACGGACGAGGCTGGATTTGCGGCGGTGCGCGAACTGGGCGGCATCGCGGTGAGCATCGGACGCCGGCTCGCGGGAGCCGATGTCACGCTTGAGGACGCCCAGGCCGTTCGCGCGCTGGTGGGGCGGCTTGCCGCCACTGCCCAAGGGGCCAGCGCCCAAGGGAGGGGATGACATGTCACGCCTCATCGTCGTGTCCAACCGGGTCGCCGTTCCCGAAGCCAACGGCAAGGTGTCCGCCGGCGGGCTCGCGGTGGCGGTCAATGCGGCGCTCAAGGAGCGGTCCGGCGTCTGGTTCGGCTGGAGCGGCCGGATCACCGACACCCCGTCCGACCGTCCTGCCGTCACCACGCGCAACCGTATCAAATATGCGGTGATCGATCTGAAAGACAGCGATTACCAGGAATATTACAACGGCTTCGCCAATCGCGTGCTCTGGCCGATCCTGCATTACCGCGTGGATCTCGCGGAGTTCCAGCGGGCGGAACTGTCCGGCTATATCCGGGTCAACAAGCTTTTCGCGGACCATGTCTCGCGCTTCATCCAGCCGGACGACGTGATCTGGGTCCACGACTATCACATGATGCCGCTCGCCAAATATCTGCGCGAGCGCGGGCATCAGAACCGGATCGGCTTCTTTCTGCACATTCCCATGCCGCCGCCGGAGCTGATCCAGACCCTGCCGCGCCACGGCGAGATTTTGGGCGCGCTGTCCCAGTATGACCTCGTCGGCTTCCAGACCGAGAGCGACCGGGATAATTTCGCCCGGTATCTGGTCAGCCGCGAGGGCAAGCCCACGTCCGACCCCGCCATGTTTGATGTGGGGGGGCGCAAGGTG
>JASBUY010000140.1 GCA_030147645.1 Aquabacter sp.
ACGGGCTTCGTCGGCCAGCATGATCGGGATGCCGTCGCGGATCGGGAACGCGAGCTTGGCCGCGCGCGAGATCAGTTCCTGGCGCGCGCGATCATAGGAGAGCGGCGCCTTGGTGAGCGGGCAGACCAGGATTTCCAGAAGCTTGGGGTCCACTTCGTGGCCCGGTCGCTGCGGTTGCGTCATCGAACATCCCCTTGAAACACCATAAGATCCACCCTCCGCAAAGGGTCCCCGGATCGGCCACGGCAGAAACCAAACGCGGCCGAGTGTAGCTGTTGCAGCGCACACGTCCATGATGAATTTTGCCGGCATCGCTCCGCGCCGCCATGGCCAAGCCCAAGATATAGCAGAAGAAAGTGCGCTCCCCGAGGGGTTTTGGCGGACGGCGGGAAGAGGGGGGCGGAACCCCTTCCTAACCCTCTCCCGCACGCGGGAGAGGGGATGAGGCGAGCTTTTGCGGGAGAACGTGCGTCAGTCCGCAAGCCCGAGGGTCGGCGCCGCGCGGCGTTCGAGGATGCCGCGAATGGCGTCCACCAATTCGCCTTCCTTCACCGCGAACTGGGCCGGGCGGGCGGCGCGATATTCCGCATTGTCGGTGATGCCGGCGGCGATCTTCGCGCCTTCCACCAGATCCTTCACCTGGACCTCGCCCGCGTCCTTCTCGTTCGAGCCCTGGATGACCACGGCCGGCGCATTGCGCTTGTCGGCATATTTCATCTGCGCCTTCATGCCGCCGCCGCCGAGATACATTTCCGCGCGGATGCCGTTGGCGCGCAGGTCGGAGACCATCTTCATGTAATCGGCGATGCGCTCGGGCTGCTTGTCCATGACCAGAACCACGACCGGGCCGATGCCGGCATCGCATTCCATCTTGCCCAGGTGGGCGAGGGCATGCAGCAGGCGCGAGACGCCGATGGAGAAGCCGGTGGCCGGCACCGGCTCGCCGCGGAAGCGGGCCACGAGGCCGTCATAGCGCCCCCCGCCCGCCACCGAGCCGAAGCGCACCGGGCGGCCCTTCTCGTCCTTCACCTCGAAGGTGAGTTCGGCCTCGTAGACCGGGCCGGTATAATATTCGAGGCCACGCACCACGGAGGGATCGATGACGATGCGCCCATCGTCATAGCCTGCCGCTGTGACGAGCCCGGCGATCTCGCGCAGCTCGGCGATGCCTGCGGCGCCGGTCTCGCTCGCACCCACCACATCCACCAGCTTGCTCAGCCCCTCGGTGCCGGTGCCGGCATTGACGAAGGCGAGCACCCGGTCGATGGCGGCATCGTCCAGACCGGCCCCCTTGGTGAAGTCGCCGCTCTTGGCTTCGGGATTCTCCCAGCGGCCCGGGCCGAGCAGGTCGCGCACGCCGGCGGCGCCGATCTTGTCCAGCTTGTCGATGGCGCGCAGCACGATCAGGCGTTTGCCGGCATTGGCCTCGCCGCCGAGGCCGATGGCCTCCAGCACGCCGTCCAGCACCTTGCGGTTGTTGACCTTGATCACATAGTCGCCGCGCCGGATGCCCACCGCCTCCAGCGTGTCGGCGGCCATCATGCAGATTTCGGCATCGGCGGCCACGGTGGGCGCGCCCACGGTGTCGGCATCGAACTGCATGAACTGGCGGAAGCGGCCGGGGCCGGGCTTCTCGTTCCGGAACACATAGCCGTTGCGATAGGAGCGATAGGGTTTCGGCAACTGGTCGAAATGCTCGGCCACATAGCGGGCGAGCGGGGCGGTCAGGTCATAGCGCAGCGACAGCCACTGGTCGTCGTCGTCCTGGAATGAGAACACGCCTTCATTGGGCCGGTCCTGGTCGGGCAGGAACTTGCCGAGGGCGTCGGTATATTCGATCGCCGGGGTTTCGAGCGCCTCGAAGCCGTACAGTTCATAAACCGAACGGATCTTCTCCAGCATGGCGCGGGTGGCGACCAGTTCCGCCCCGCCGCGGTCGGCGAGGCCGCGCGGCAGGCGCGCTTTCGGCTTGGTGTCGGTGGCCATAACTGCCCGTCTTGGTCATTGCATCAGGATGCCGCCTCTTAGAGCAAGAGGCGGAAAAGGGGAAACCGGAATTCGCTCGGCACCCTCGCCAGCTCCCCGCCCGCAAGGGGGAGAGGGCGCGTTGCGCGGGGGGCGAAGGGCCGGACGCTTCGTGGCCGAACTGATGCCGCCAGCTCAGAGCAGGCGAGGCTGGTCGTCCGCCTTGGGAGAGGGGGCGCCGTCCAGCACCTGGAGGCGGTCGCCCACGGCGATGCGCCCGCCGGTCACCACCTTGGCGTAGAGGCCGCAATCGGTGTGGCCATAGGCCTGCATCAGGCCCTTCACCACATTGAGGTCGCGGGCCGCCGTCTGCGGGTTCACATTGGTGGCGGCGCAGCGCTCGGTGCGCTTGAGTACCTGCAGGCGCACGGTGTCGCCCACCGCCAGCCGCCGGCCCACCAGATCCAGCTCCGAGCCCGCCGCCCAGCCGTCCAGATGCAGATTCATGCGGAAGCGCAAAGGATCGATGGCGGCCCCCATCTTCCTTTCCAGATCGCGCACGCTGGCGAGATTGAGCAGCGAGACGAAGCCCGCCCGCAGCGAATCGGTGAAGCGGTGACCGTCCGGCGAGGTGAGCACCTTCAGCGCGCCCCGCGCCTCCGCGCCCATGTAATCGGTGAGGAAGCCCTCGATGGCGGCGCGGCCCTCCGCCGTGGAGAGGTCGCCGCTGGCGCGGGTCTCGCCGGCCTCGGCGATGGTCAGGGTCGAGGTGGCGGCGTCATAGTGCGTGCGCAAAGCGGCGAGGCGCGCATCGCGCATCAGCACCAGGAAGGCGGTCTTCTGCTTGTATTCCGGATGCGCCGGATCGAAGCCGCTGGGGCCGTTCTCCACCGCATGCAGGCGATCGCCGGGGAACCAGGCGCCCGCCTCCAGCTCGATGGTCTCCAAAGGCTCCGGCGACAGTCCCTTCACGGGATAGCGGTGGATGGCGACAAGCTCTGCGGAAACCATGGGCGCGATCCTCTGGCGGCATGGGGGTGGGTCGCACCGCCACGCCACCCGGTCAAGCCAGTTTGGTGCAGTTTCGCTCTTCGCGCGGCCCCGTCAGCGGGTGGCAGCCGTGCCCCGGCGGGCGAGGACGAACAGTTGGGCGCCGAGGCCGAGGATGAGCAGCACCAGCAGGCTGCC
>JASBUY010000165.1 GCA_030147645.1 Aquabacter sp.
CGTCGGCGAAGGGCAGCGCCTCTTCATCCGCCACCACGCGCCCGGCCAGACTCGGCTGGCCGGGGGGCAAAAGAGGCGCCGCGCGATAGAGCGTGCCGATCCCGCCGTCCGCGCCCGGCGGCCAGAGCGTCGGATCCGAAAGCGCGGTCACCACCGCGTCCGTGGGTGTCGCGAGGTCCAAAGCCCGCGCGAAGTGCCGCTTCACCGTTGCGACGCGCTCCGCCAGATCGGCAGCGGCGCGGTCCAAGAGGAAATCCGCGGGGCCGAGCGCCGCCGCCCGGGCAAGGCGCCGCCGCCCGAGGGCGCGGTCGAAGACGAGGGGATGGCTCATGGTCTCCATATAAGCCGTCCCCTGCCGTCATGCATCCGGTGCGCACACGAGGACGCGCACCGGGGCGCGGCTCATTCGGGCTCGATGCCCGCGGCCTTGGTGATGGCGGCCCATTTGGTGGTCTCCGAATTCACGAAGGCCGCAAGCTCAGCCGGGCTGGAGGTCGAGGCTTCGATGCCGGCGGCCAGCAGCGTATCGACCACGCTCTTTTCGCCCATGGCCTTGACCATGGACTTGTTGAGGATGTCCACCACGTCCTTCGGCGTCTTGGCGGGGGCGAAGGCCGCGAACCAGGCGGTGAGTTCATAATCCTTCAGGCCCGCCTCGCGCATGGTCGGCAGGCCCGGTGCCAGCGGCGAGCGCTCCGCACTCGACACGCCGAGCGCCTTGAGCTTTCCGGCGCGCGCGGCGGGCAGGGTGGTGGAGATGTCCGCGAACATCACCTGGATCTGGCCGCCGATCAGGTCCGCCACCGCCTGGGGATTGGACTTGTAGGGCACATAGAGGATGTCCACGCCCGCCGCCGTCTTCAGCATCTCGACTGCGAGGCGCGAGGAGGTCGAGCCGGCGCCGAAGGTGAGCTTGCCGGGATTGGCCTTGGCATAGGCGATCAGTTCCTGCGTGGTGTTCGCAGGCACGCTCGGATTCACCACCAGAGCCAGCGTGATGGAGCCGAGCTTGGTGATGGGCTCGAAGTCCTTCACATGGTCATAGGACAGCTTCTTCACCAGCGCTTGGTTGGAGGCGTGCGTGGAATTGGACGTGATGAGCACGGTGTAGCCATCCGGCGTCGCCCGCGCGACTTGGCTCGCCGCGATCTGTCCATTGGCGCCCGGAACGTTTTCCACCACGACCGGCTGGCCGAGGTCGCCGGAAACGCTCTGGCCGAGCACGCGGGCGAGCGTGTCCGTCGCGCTGCCGGCCGCGAAGGGGACGACGAAGCGGATCGGCTTGGTGGGAAAGGTCTGGGCGGCGGCGGGCACTGCGCCCACAAGGCACAAAGCGAGGCCGGCGAGCGCGGTGCGTCGCGTCAAATGGGATCCAAGGCGCATGGTGGTTCCTCCGGATTATTCAGGTTTTGGTTCAAGGACCGCGAGCGCATGGCGCACGGCCTCGTCGGGGGTGAGGGGCAGGGCCAGAAGATAGAAGGACAGGCTTTTGCCGTGGCCGTCGAGACCGAGCGAGGCGTTGACGCCGCCGTCCAGCACATCGTCGATCACGAAGTTGAACGCCCCGAGATGGGGCAGGTCGTAGCGCACCGCCCCGGAGGGCCGGCGTGCCGCGAAATGGGCGAGGACCCGCTCGGCGGTCACCTGCGCGGCGATGGCGGCATAAGCCTCCGGCACGCGGCAGACCAAGGCGAGATTGAGCCGGTTCCCCTTGTCGCCCGCGCGGGCGAAAGCGAGGCGATGGAGCAGAACACGCGCGCTCATGCCACGTCTCCCAGCAGGCGCGCGCGGGGCGACGTGAGGCTGCGCTCCACCAGGCACGAGGCGCTGGCAAGCCGCGCCGTCAGATGTCGCCGCACTCCGCCGCCCCCGGCGGGGCCGGCGCAATACAGGCCTTCCACCTCGTCCAGCAGCAGGTCGAGCTGCGCCTTGTTCGCCGACTGGGCCGAAAAGCGCAGGCGCACATCTTCGCTGCCCGCGGTCGCAAACAAGCCTTCCAGTGTCGCGCCGGCCGTATCGTTGAACACCGAGGCGATGCCGATGGCATCGATACGGACCACAAGCCCCGGCGCGCGCCGCGCGAGGCGCGCGCGGATCACGTCCGCCGCGAGCTTCGCGCGGGCCGCGGCATTGGGTCCGGCATAAGAGATTTCCGCTTCCGCCAGATAGCCCGATTCAAAACAGACCGTGGCCTTCAGCGTCTGCGGGCGCGGCTTGCCCTTGATGCCGGTGACGCGCACGCGGTCGGGGCCGATCTCCTCAACGCGCGCCTGCATCAGGTCCATCACCACGTCCGGCGTCAGATAGGCGGCGGGATCGTGGATCTCGTAGAGCATCTGTTCGATGACGGTGAAGCGATCCACACGTCCGCCCGTGCCGGCGGGCTTGCTGACGATCACCGATCCGTCGCGGTGGATTTCGGCGATGGGATAGCCGACCTCGGCAAGGCCCGGCACGTCCTTTGCGCCGGGATCGGCGAAATAGCCGCCGCACACCTGCGCGCCGCATTCCAGCAGATGGCCCGCCAGGGTCCCGGCCGCGAGCCGGTCCCAATCTTCCGGCGACCATTCGAAGACATGCAGCAGCGGGCCGAGCGCCAGCGCGGGGTCCGCCACGCGCCCGGTGACAACGATGTCCGCCCCAAGATCCAGCGCCTCGGCGATGGGCGCGGCGCCGATATAGGCGTCGGCGGAGGTGATCGCGGTGCGATCGGCGAGCAAGGTGCCGCCCACTTCCCGCGCGGCGAGCGCGCTCACCGGCAAGGTCGGATCGAGGTCGGAGCCCGTGACGATGCCAATGCGCGGCGTATGGCCCATCTCGCGCGCCAAAGCCGCGATGCGGGCGGCGGCGGCCTCGGGATTGGCTGCGCCGAAATTGCCGATGATGCGAATGCCCGAGGACAGGCACGTATCGAGCACGGGCGCGAGGAGCTTTTCGAGGGCGGGGCTGTATCCCTTGGACGGGTCGGCGCGGCGCGCCAACTGGCACAGCGCAAGCGTGCGCTCGGCCAGGGTCTCGAACATCAGGAAACGCGGACCCTCCAGGCGGGCGAGGGCGGCGACCACGGGCACGGCCGCGTCGGCGCGATCGCCGGCAAATCCGGCGCCCGAGCCGATATGCACCAAGTCGGCGGTCGATGGCGCCATCCCTGTCCTCCCTTGCCTCCGTCTGCGCGGAGCGGGGAAAGGCTGGGGCAGGATATTCATTAGGTCAAATAATGCTGCT
>JASBUY010000167.1 GCA_030147645.1 Aquabacter sp.
GCTCATGGGCTCGTGATCCCCCTTCACGAACTCAGGCGGCGAGAGCGGGCTTGGCGTGGCGGGCGTAGAGGAATTCCAGCACCGCGGCGCGGGCGTGGACGTAGGTGGCGTCCTCCACGAGGTCGAGCCGGCGGCGCGGGCGCGCCAGCGGCACGGGCAGGATCTCGCCGATGCTGGCCGACGGCCCGTTGGTCATCATCACGATGCGGTCGGAGAGCAGCACCGCCTCGTCCACGTCGTGGGTGATCATGAGGATGGTGTTGCCCAGGCTCGCATGGATCTGCATCACGCTGTCCTGGAGATGGGCGCGGGTCAGCGCGTCCAGCGCGCCGAAGGGCTCGTCCAGCAGCAGCACCTTGGGTTCCATGGCCAGCGCGCGGGCGATGCCGACGCGTTGCTTCATGCCGCCGGAAATCTCGCCCGGCCGCTTGTCCTTGGCGTGGGCCATCTGCACCAGTTCGAGATTGTGCAAGGCCCAGGCGTGACGCTCGGCGCGCGAGCGGGTGCCGGAAAACACCTTGTCCACCGCGAGGCGTACATTGTCGTAGACGGTGAGCCAGGGCAGGAGCGAATGGTTCTGGAACACCACGGCCCGGTCGGGGCCCGGGGCGTTCACTTCGCGCCCTTCCAGGATGACGCCGCCCGTGCTGGCGTCGGTGAGGCCCGCCACCACGTTGAGCAGGGTGGACTTGCCGCAGCCGGAATGGCCGATGATGGAAATGTATTCGCCCTTGGCGATATCGAGCGAAACCTCCTTCAGCACTTCGGTCGTGGCCGCGCCGCGCGTGAAGGTCTTGCCGATCTGGCTGAGCTGCAGATAGGGGGAGTGGGTCATTGGGGCCTCCTCAAGCCGAAGCCGTGCCGCGGGTGACGATGGCGGAAATGCCGGCGACGAGGCGGTCGAGGACGAAGCCCACGACGCCGATATAGACCAGGGCGACGATGATGTCGGGCAGGCGGGAGGAGTTCCACGCATCCCAGATGAAGAAGCCGATGCCGACCCCGCCCGTGAGCATTTCTGCGGCCACGATCGCCAGCCAGGAGAGGCCGACGCCGATCCGCAGGCCCGTGAAGATGTACGGAGCGGCCGAGGGCAGCATGATCTTCCAGAAGAATTCCAGCGGATTGAGCCGCAGGACTTGCGCGACATTGCGATAGTCCTGGGGAATGTTGCGGATGCCCACCGCCGTATTGATGATGATCGGCCAGATGGCGGTGATGAAGATGACGAAGATGGCCGAGGGATTGCTGTCGCGGAACGCGGCCAGCGCCAGCGGCAGCCAGGCGAGCGGCGGCACGGTGCGCAGCATCTGGAAGATGGGATCGAGCCCCCGCATCGCCCAGACCGATTGACCGATCATGGCGCCAACCAGGACGCCCACCACGGCGGCAAGCCCGAAGCCCACCGCGACGCGCTGAAGCGACACCATCACACGCAGTCCGAGGCCGATATCCTGCGGTCCGGCGACGAAGAAGGGATCGATGATCAGGTCCTTCGAGTCGCTCCAGATGCGGCTCGGCGAGGGCAGTGTTGCGGTGGGACTCGCGCAGAGCATCTCCCACAGCACCAGCAGCAGGACCGTCACCACCAGAGGCGGGAGGATGTTCACCGCACACCAGCGCCCCGCCGCCGAAAGGCGGCTGGCGAAGCGCGGGCGCACGGGGGTGATCCGGACCACGTGCGCGCTGGCGCGGCGCGGGGCCTGAGGCGGTTCCTTCAAGGCGGTGACGGTCATGCGTGGGTCTCCCGGCAGATGGGATGTCAGACTTCGACGCGCTTGATGGTGAGCGTCTTGAGATAGGCTTGGGGATCGGCCGGATCGAAGACCTTGCCGTCGAAGAAGGTCTCCTTGCCGCGCGAGGTGGAGGCGGGAATGTCGGCCGCCGCAACCGAGAGCGACTTGGCGGCTTCGCGCCACAGATCCTCGCGGTTCACCTTGGACACCAGCGCCTTCATGTCGAGCGTGGGCTCGAACTTGCCCCAGCGGATGTCCTCGGTGAGGAACCAGGTGTCATGGCTCTGGAACGGATAGGAGGTATGGTCCTTCCAGAACTTCATGTACTTGTCGGAGTTCTTCACCACCCGGCCATTGCCGTAATTGATGTCGCCTTTCAGGCGGCCGATGATGTCGGAGACGGGAACGTTGAACCACTGGCGCTTGCCGACGATCTCGGCCAGTTCCTGCTTGTTCTCCATCTTGTCGCACCATTGCTGGGCTTCCATCACCGCCATGAGGATGGCTTTGGTGGTGTTGGGATTTTTGTCGACGAAGTCTGCGCGCATGCCGAGCGCTTTCTCGGGATGCTCATTCCAGATCTCGCCGGTGGTGCAGGCGGTGAAGCCGATGCCCTGGTTCACGAGCTGTTCGTTCCAGGGCTCGCCGACGCAGAAGGCGTCCATGTTGCCCACCTTCATGTTCGCCACCATCTGGGGCGGCGGCACGACGATGGTGGAGACGTCCTTGTCCGGATCGATGCCGGCGGCGGCGAGCCAATAGCGGATCCACAGATCGTGGGTGCCACCCGGGAAGGTCATGGCGACCTTCACTTCCTTTCCGTCCGCTTTCTTCTTGGCGAAGGCCGCCTTCAGCGCCGAAGCGTCATTGGTGACCTTTAGGTCCTTGTATTCGTTGGAGACCGAGATTCCCTGAGCTTCAAGATTGAGCCGCGCCAGGATGTACATGGGCACGGGCGTATTGTTCTGCGTCACCTTACCCGTGGAGATGAGGTAGGGCATGGGCGAGAGGATATGAGCGCCGTCAATGCCGTTGGCCGCGCCACCGAGCACAAGATTGTCGCGGGTCGCGCCCCAGGAGGCCTGCTTCACCACTTCAACGTCCGGCACGCCGTGCTTCGCGAACAGACCCTTTTCCTTGGCGATCACCAAAGGCGAGGCGTCCATGAGGGCGATGTAACCGAGCGTGGCCTTGGTGGTTTCCGGCGCAGCCGCATGGGCATAGGGGACGCCACCGGGGAACAGCAGGCGCGTCGCATCGAAGAGCGCGGCCGCGCCAAGGGCGGCGGCGCTGCCCTTCAGCAGCGAGCGGCGGGAAAGAGAGGCCTGGGACGGAGCCTCGACAGAACCCCTGTTCTGGCCTGGCTTGGCATCGGAAGCATCGGTCATTCTGTTCCCCTGTGTGGTCGCCGGTCTGGCCGGGCCCGAAACGAAAAAAGCCGCGAACGCCTCGACGGCGATGTGCCATCGGGTGTCAGCGGCTCTGCTGCGGGTCCCGTCATTGGGACTTATGGACGGCGCGGACTTCGTCGGCCGCGCTCGGATTTTAGTTATTCAAGTTCCGTGCCAACGTCGTTTGGCAGCGCCCGGACTGATATCGCAGGGAAAATCGGCTGCTCAATTTTTGCTCAGATTGATGCGATGCATCACAAATAGGCTCAATGTGCCCCCATCGCGCGCAGTCTGGGCGATGCGTGCAACCGACGGCGCCTGGGCTGGATCGTCTGCGAGGCGCTTGAGTGGATTACGGCACCCCGGTCGCAAGGAAGCGGTCCGCGTCGAACAAGTCGCCGAACTGGGTGGCGACGCAGTCCGGCAGAAGGTCCGCCCGCTCCGGCTGCGGCCCCACCGCCGCGTCATAGAGGTCGGGACGATAGACGCTGACCGCCTCGCGCGCGGCGTCCGCCGCCCATTCGCCCTGGCCGGATTTCACGATCTGGCTGTAGATCCACAGCGCATGGTCGCGCGAAGGGCGATTGGCGTTGTCGCGGTGGAGGATGAGATAGTCGGGATGCACCCGCAGCGCGCCGCCGGGCGCCGTATAGAGCCGCCCATCCAGCGTGCGCTTGAGAATGTCGGACGGGAGGTTGAGGTGGCGCGGCTCGCCCAGCAGGCGGGCGAGGTCCTCGTGATTGACCGGGTCCTCGCACCAGCGCGCGGCGGTATGGAGCGCGCGCACCAGCCGGCGCAAAAGGTCTGGCTCGGTATTGGCGAAGCGGGCATGCACCCCCAATACCTTTTCCGGCACCCAGCCGAACAGTTCCGCGCCCAGCACCGCAATGCGGCCCACATCCGCGTCCACCGCCACGCTGTTCCAGGGACTGCCCACGGAGAAGCCGTGGATCAGCCCGTTGCGCAGGCTCTCCGCCATGAAGGGCGGCGGGATCACAACAAGCCGCACGTCCCGGTCGGGGTCCACCCCCCCGGCCTTCAGGAAATGGCGGATCAGATAGGTGTGGGTGGAAAAGGCATAGACCGCTGCGAAGGTGAGGGGATCGCGCCCCTGCGCCTTGCGGGCCGTGACCACCTGCCCGAGAGCGCGCGCGGCGCCGGGGCCGGTGGCGAGGTCTTCGCCCGTCTCCCCCATCGCCTCGTAGACATCGCGGGCGATGGTTATGGCGCTGCCATTGAGATTGAGCGCGAAGGGCACCACCAGCGGCACG
>JASBUY010000174.1 GCA_030147645.1 Aquabacter sp.
GGCGCCCATGTCCCGAAGGGCTATGTCTATGCCGCCATGGCCTTCTCGGCCGGCGTCGAAGCGCTCAACATGCTGGCGCGGCGACGCCGCCCAAAAGGCGGCTCTGCGCATTGAACCGGTGTCTCCCCGCGCGCGTTGCACGGGGAGACACTTGACCGGGAGCCGGTGCCATGGGGCGCTTCACGGCCTTCCTTTTGTTGCTTGGCCTGCTCGGGGCCGCCTGGCCCCTGGCATTGCCGGCAGCGCAGGAGGGGATGCGCCTGGTGCGCGGGCGCGACGACCCCTCTCAATTGGCCGAGCTTGCCCTTTCGGGGCTTACCTCTGCCGACATGGATGCGCGCATCCGCGCTGCGCTGGCGCAGGATGATCCGGACCTTGCCGCCTCGGCTTTGCAATGGGCGGACGACCATGCGCTGACCGTCCCCGCCGACCTGCGGGATCAGGTGGCGCAGGCGAACAGCGACAGCGCCAAGGCCCTGCGCGCCGCGCGCCAGTTCGGCTCCGGCTTCCTCACCGGGACGCCGGATGACCTGGCCGGTCTCGCGGGGGCCGCAGCGGGGGATTTGACCGTGTGGGGCGACCTGCGCGATGCCTCCCGCGAGGGCTGGCATTATGTGCAGGGCGAGCCGACCGACATGCTGGTGCTGGGCCTTTCCGCGGCCGGCCTCGCGCTCACCGCCGGCACCTATGCGACGCTGGGCGCCGGCGCGCCGGCGCGCGCGGGCCTGACGCTGGTGAAAGTGGCGCGTCGCACCGGGCGCCTCACGGCCGGGCTTGCCGCCGATCTGACGCGTCTTGCCCGCGAGAGCGTGGACCTTGCCGCCCTGCGGCGCGGCGCGGGCACGCTCGATGCCGGCGCGCTGAAGGCCGCGATCCGCCCGCAGGGGCTCGCCCGTCTCACGGCCCTTCTCGGTGATCTCGGCACCGTGCAGGCCAAGGCTGGCACGCGCGCGGCGCTGGAGGGACTGGCCTTGGCGGATGGCACCCGAGATGTGGCGCGGCTCGCCCGCCTCGCCGAGAAAAGCGGGGGCAAGACCTTGTTCATCCTGAAGAGCGTGGGGCGCAGTGCCTTCGTCATCACGGGCGCGCTCCTGTCCTTCCTGTCGTGGGGCGTTGGGGCACTGGTCTGGCTGGTCTGGCTTATCGCCACGCTCAATGGGGTGTGCGTGTCGGCTGCCCGCCTGTGCTGGCGGCGGCTTCCATCGCGCGCCGGGGGGCAGTACAGACGGTCCTGACGGTTTCGACGCGGCGGCGCGCGACGCGTTTCACGAGGTTCTCATGCCCACCTTCTCCTCCGACGGACTGGACCTTGCCTATGTGGAAGCGGGCAGCGGCGATCCGGTCCTGCTGATCCACGGCTTCGGCTCCACCAAGGAGGTGAACTGGGTCAACACGTCCTGGTTCAAGACCCTGACCGACGCCGGCTATCGCGCCATCGCGTTCGATCATCGCGGCCATGGGGCTTCGCAGAAGCTCTATGCGCCGCAGGATTACGACACGCGCCTGATGGCCAAGGACGCACTGCGCCTCCTGGAGCATCTCGGCATCCCGCGCGCCGATGTCATCGGCTATTCCATGGGCGCGCGGGTGGGTGCGACCATGGCGCTGCTTTATCCGGACCATGTCCGCTCCCTCATCATGGGCGGGCTCGGCTATCACCTTATCGACGGCGTCGGCCTGCCCCAATCCATCGCTGACGCCCTGGAAGCGCCGAGCCTTGAGGATGTCACAGACCCCATGGGGCGCATGTTCCGTGCCTTCGGCGATGCCAACAAGGCGGACCTGAAGGCGCTGGCCGCCTGCATTCGCGGCTCGCGCCAGACGCTGACGCGCGAACAGGTGGGCGAGATCCGCCAGCCCGTCCTGGTGGCGGTGGGGACGCGCGACGCCATTGCGGGCGACGCCCACAAATTGGCCGAGGCGCTGCCCAATGGCACGGCGCTCGACATTCCGAACCGCGACCACAACCCCGCCGTGGGCGATAAGGTGTTCAAGCAGGGGGCGCTGGATTTCCTCAGCCGGCGCCCGTGACCGACCGGCGGGATGCGCCATTGGGCCGAGCTGTGCTAGAAGAGGGCGAAGTGATCAATCGGGAGGCTGCGATGGCACAATCCTTGTTCCAGACGCAGGTGCCGACGGTGCCTCGGCCCGCCGGCGAACGCTGGCAGGATGTGGTCGATCCCGTCTGGGCACGCCTGCGCAACGAAGCGGACGCGGCGGCGGAGCGCGAGCCGCTGCTGGCGAGCTTCATGGTGGCGAGCGTGCTCGGCCATGACAGCCTGGAGGCGGTCATCGGCGCGCGCATCGCGGCGCGGCTCGACCATGCGGAATTGCCGGGCGCGCTGATCCGCGCCGCTTATCGGGAGGCCGTGGCCGCCGATCGCACCATTCCCCAGGCGGTGCGCGCGGACATCATGGCGGTGGTGGATCGTGACCCCGCCACCACCCGCACGTTGGAGCCGGTCCTCTATTTCAAGGGCTTCCACGCGCTTCAGGCGCACCGGCTCGCCCATTGGCTGTGGGCGCAGGGGCAGCGGGACTTCGCGCTCTATCTGCAAAGCCGGGTCTCGGCGGTGCTGGGGGTGGACATTCACCCGGCGGTGCCGGTGGGGCGCGGCATCTTCTTCGACCATGCGACCGGCATCGTGATCGGCGCCACTGCCGTCATCGAGGATGATGTGTCCATCCTCCAGGGCGTGACCCTCGGGGGGACCGGCAAGGAGACCGGCGACCGCCATCCCAAGATCCGACGCGGCGTGCTGATCGGAGCGGGCGCGAGCGTGCTCGGCAATATCGAGGTGGGCCATTGCGCCCGCATCGCCGCAGGCTCCGTGGTGCTGAAGCCGGTACCGCACAATACGACCGTGGCCGGCGTGCCGGCCAAGGTGGTGGGGGAGGCGGGCTGCGCCGAGCCGGCCCGCGCCATGGACCAGATGTTCGACGACAACATCTTCGCCGGCGCCGACATCTGATTGGGCCGTCCGGCCTACGATGCGACGCCGTTTTTGACCCCTGGAGGACTGACGTTTGGATAAGACCGAGCTGGAGCGCGTGCAGCGCTATCTTCGCACCTTGTTCGGCAACCCGCAGATCAAGGTGACCGCGCGGCCGAAGAAGAAAGATTCCGCCGAAGTCTATCTGGGTGACGAGTTCATCGGCGTCCTCTTCAAGGACGAGGAAGACGGCGACCTGTCCTACAATTTCCAGATGGCGATCCTGGACAGCGACCTCGATTGAGCCGCGCTGGGCGGGCCGACCGGCACCGCCCGACACGCACGCCGTGCGTTCGAAGCCCTTCCGCCGCAGCCCTTCCGCTTTGGCGGGAGGGCTTTTTTGTGCCCGCTCTGCGGTTTGGCCGGGGTGCAGGCCCCTCTTTCCTCCGGCGCCGCGAGGGGTTAGACGGGGTATACCAAATACATAGGTGTCCCCCGTGTCGTTCCTGTCTTTTTCCGGCGAGCGGTTCCGCGTCGTCCTCGACGGGCCGCAGAGCGCGCCGCCGCTGGTTCTCGCCCATTCCCTCGGAACCCGCCTGGAGCTGTGGGACGCCATCGTGCCGCGTCTCGCGCAGCGGTTCCGTGTGGTGCGCTATGATGCGCGGGGCCATGGAGAGAGCGCCGCTCCCGACGCGGTCTATTCCATGGGTGATCTCGGCCGCGATCTCCTGAACATCCTCGACGCGCTGGACATCGAGGCGGCCCATCTGTGCGGCCTCTCTCTCGGCGGAATGGTGGGGCAATGGATGGCGGTGAATGCGCCGCGCCGCCTGCGCAAGATGGTCCTCGCCAACACCACCGCGCATGCCGGCCCTCCGCGCATGTGGGAGGGGCGCATCCGCCATGTGCGCAAGTCGGGAGTCGAACCCGTCGCCGACGCCGTGATCGAAAGCTGGTTCACGCCGGCCTTCCGCGCGGCCCATCCGACCGAAGTGGCCCGTGTGTGCGCCATGATCGTCGGGACGCCAGCCAGCGGCTATATGGGCACCAGTTGCGCCATGCGGGACATGGACTTCCGCGAGGCGCTGAAAAGCGTCTCCGTGCCGGCCCTCGTCATCGTCGGCGCGCAGGACCGCTCCACCCCTCCCGCCTGGGGCGACCTCATTGCGGCCCATCTGCCCGGCGCGGCGCGCGCCTCCCTCGATAGCGGCCATATGTCGGTCATCGAGCAGCCCGGGGCGTTCGCCGATCTCGTTGAAGGCTTTCTGAAATAGCGAACCGCCATTGAAACCGACACGCGATTGACGCTGAATGGGGTCTATTGCGCTGCGGGATGCTGGCGCGAAGCGGGGACGGATCATGGCGGGCCACGGAAAGAGCGGATCGGCAGGGCAGGGCGAAGGCGCGCACAGCGACCACGGGCATGAAGAGCACGCCCACGACCATGGCCAGAAGGGCCACGATCACACGTCTCACGAGCATAAGGCCCAGGAATCCAAGCGCAAGGAATCCAGGGGCAAGGAAGCCAAGGCCAAAGATGCCGAGCCTCACCACGGCAAGGCAGAGGTGCACGACCATTCCGGCCATGATCATACCGGGCACGATCACTCCCACGATGCGCAGGGCGGGCACGCCCATGGCGGCCATTCTCACGGTCATTCCCACGGGCATGGGGAACATGGGCACGATCACGCCCATGCCCTGCCGAAATCCCTTCGCGCCTTCGCCATCGGGGCCTCGGTCAATTTCGGCTTCGTTCTGATCGAGGCCGGATTCGGCTTCTTCTCCGGATCGCTCGCTCTTATGGCCGATGCGGGACACAATCTGTCCGACGTTCTCGGCCTGCTGCTGGCCTGGGCGGCCGCCTGGCTGTCGCAGCGTCCGCCGTCCGCCAAGCGCACCTTCGGCCTCGGCCGCTCCTCCATCCTCGCCGCGTTGGCGAATGCCATCATCTTGCTGGTGGGCACGGGCGGCATCATCGTGGAGGCCATCTCGCGCTTCGACAGCCCCGAGCCCATCGAGACCGGCATTGTGATGATCGTCGCGCTGATCGGTATCGGCGTGAATTTTGGAACGGCGCTTCTGTTCATGGCCGACCGCAAGGAAGACCTGAACGTGCGCGGCGCCTTCGTCCATCTGGTGGCGGACGCGGCGATTTCACTGGGCGTGGTGATCGCGGCGGGCGTGATCGCGCTGACCGGCTGGCTCTGGCTCGACCCGGTGGTCAGCCTCGCCATCGCGGTCGCCATCGTTCTGGGCACCTGGGGCCTGTTCCGCGACAGTGTGGACATGGCCATGGACGCCGTGCCCGCCGGCATCGATGCGGAGGCGGTGCGGACCTATCTTGCCGCGCGCCCCGGCGTCACCGAGGTCCACGATCTGCACATCTGGGCGCTCTCCACCACGGAGAACGCGCTGACCGCCCATCTGGTGCGCCCCGGCGCGAACCTGGACGACGCCTTCCTCATGCAGACGGCGGACGAATTGCGGGCCAAATTCCGCATCGGCCATGCCGCCCTCCAGGTGGAGGCGGGGCAGGTTCCTTGCCGCCTCGCGCCCGTCCACGTGGTGTGACGCCGGTGGGCCTGCTCAGGCGGCCTTGACCGGCTGCAGCCCCTTCAGGGCCTCAAGGGCGATGGGGGAGAGCCCTTCGCCGCCGCGCGCGATGTGCTCGGCGATGCCGGCGCGCATGCGCGGGTCCCAGAACTTCTGGATGTGCTCGCGCGTGCCGGCGACGGCCGCATCCTGCGGCTGCGTCGCGAAAAAGGTTGCGATCTGGTTCGCCATATAGACGAGGCGGTCGATGGTGGTCTTATGCGACATGGCTCTGCCGTGAGGGTTCGTCCGGCGCGATGCGGCCGGGATGGGTGAAGAGTTCAAATCCGTCCGCCCGGACAATGGCGGCCAGCGTGATGCCGGCGGCATCCGCTGTGCGGACCGCGAGCGAGGTCGGGGCGGAGACGGCGGCGATGAGGCCGACACCGAGCACGGCCGCCTTCTGGACCATCTCGATGGAGACGCGGCTGGTCAGCAGCAGCACGCCGCGCCCCGGGTCCGCATCCAGCTTCGCCACCTTGCCCACCAATTTGTCCAGGGCATTGTGACGGCCGACATCCTCACAGACGGCGAGAAGCCCGCGCCCCGGCTCGAAATAGCCGGCGGCATGCACCGCCCGCGTCTCATGATTGAGCGCTTGAGCGGGGCCTAACAGCGCCATGGCCGCGAGCAAATCCTGCGGCGACAAACGCGCCTGCGACGTCACCAGGGCGGCGGGCTTCACCGCCTCCGCGAGGCTTTCCACTCCGCACAGACCGCAGCCGGTCGGCCCCGCCAGATGACGGCGGCGCGCGGTGAGGTTGGCCATCTTCTCCGGCGCTATCCACATGCGCGCCTCGATGCCATCCTCCACAGCGATCACGTCAAGGGAGAGGATGTCGGCGACCCCCGTGATGATGCCTTCGGTGAGCGAAAAGCCGAGGGCAAAGTCGGCGATGTCCAGCGGCGTCGCCATCATGACCGCATGGGTGGTGCCGTTATAGGTGAGGGCGACGGGTGTCTCCTCGGGCACGGCCCGCTCGCCCTGCGCTGCCACGCCATCCTTCCAGGCGGCGCGAGCGAGGCGCCGGATGGGCGGGGGAAAGTCCGGGATGGCAGGGTCGTCAGTCATGGCGCGTACCGGCGAGGGATGATCCCTTCAAGGTCGTGCGGGCGGAGGGAGAGTTCAAGCAGGTCCTGGCCTTTAGTCGCCCGCCAAAGTCCCCTCTCCCGCTTGCGGGGGAGGGTTAGGGAGGGAGCACTCAAGCGGAGCGGCATTTGAAGACCTTGATGGGGCGCTCCATTTCCCCCTCCCCAGTCCTCCCCCGCAAGCGGGAGAGGGAGTGCGTCGCACTTGTGGAAGAGGGGCGGCATGAACGCGGGTCCCCCGCTCACTCCGCCGCGATGCGGCGGCTCTCGCGGGACAGGCGCTCATATTCCTCCTGCCAGTCGGTGGGACCGTTGGAGGGCGAGACCTGCACGGCGGTCACCTTGTATTCCGGGCAATTGGTGGCCCAGTCGGAATAGTCGGTGGTCACCACGTTCGCCTGCGTCACCGGATGGTGGAAGGTGGTGTAGACCACGCCCGGCTGCATGCGCTCGCTGATGACCGCGCGCAGCGAGGTGGAGCCGGCGCGGCTGTCCAGGCGCACGAAGTCGCCATCGCGGATGCCCCGGTTCTCCGCATCGTGCGGGTGGATTTCCAGCACGTCCTCCGCATGCCAGGCCACGTTCTCGGTACGGCGGGTCTGGGCGCCCACATTGTACTGGGAGAGAATGCGGCCCGTGGTGAGGAGCAGCGGGAAGCGCGGCCCGGTGCGCTCGTCGGTCGGCACATATTCGGTGAGGACGAACTTGCCCTTGCCGCGCACGAAGCCGCCGAGATGCATGATCGGCGTGCCTTCCGGCGCGTCGTCGTTGCAGGGCCACTGCACCGAGCCCATCTCGTCCAGCTTCTTGTAGGACACGCCCTTGAAGGTGGGGGTGAGGGCGGCGATCTCGTCCATGATCTCGCTGGGATGCTGGTAGGTCATGGGGAAGCCCAGCGCGTTGGCGAGCATCTGGGTCACTTCCCAGTCCGCATAGCCGTTCTTCGGCGCCATCACCTTGCGCACGCGCTGGATGCGGCGCTCCGCATTGGTGAAGGTGCCGTCCTTCTACAGGAAGGAGCAGCCGGGCAGTAAGACGTGGGCGTAGTTCGCGGTCTCGTTCAGGAACAGGTC
>JASBUY010000180.1 GCA_030147645.1 Aquabacter sp.
CGCGCAGCGCACGAAAGCCCCTGGACGCAGAATACGGAACTCGCCGTCCAGATACCGCACCTGGGCTTCGCCGCCCGTTTCGGGAAAACGCTCGAACCTGTTCATCGCCTGCCGCTGCTTTGCTCGCCGCTCGCGGATGCCGATCGGCCCCGCATGCGCCCAAAAGGTGGGCGCGCCTTGTCCCCGCCTCGGCGGCATGCGCGCGTCAGGACGGGAGACTGTGCATAAAACATAGTCTCAACCGACATCAGGCGGAAGACCCGGCCTCAGGCCGGCGGATCGAACAGCCCCCGCTGTGCCTTGCCGGAAGACGTCTTTCGCCCTGTCGGGCGCGGTGTTCCGCCCGCCGTAACGACCACTTTCCCGTCCGCGAACTGCAGGTCCAGGCCTTGGCCCGGCGACACATCCTGCGCGCTGCGGACCGCGTGGCCGGCGGAATCGCGCACCAGCGCGAAGCCGCGTGCGAGCACGCCGTGATAGGACAAGGCCTCCAGCAAGGCCTTGGTCCCCGAGAGGCGCCGCTGGCGCTCGCGCAGCATCACGAGAAGGGCGCGCCTGCTGCGCGCGCCGAGATCGCCCACCCGCTCCCGGAACCGGACAAGGGCCACCGCCCGAGCGCGCACATTGGCCTTGTGAGCAGCGCCGAGGCGCATTCCGAGGCCTTCCAGCCGCGCGCGGCGCTGCTCCATGCGCCCGCGCAGAACGCTTGGCTTCAGGCGCGCGCGCTCGAGCCGGATGCGATGGGCCGTCGCATTGGCCCGCAGCGCCCGCGGCAGGCGCGCAGACGCCGTATCGAGCCGCTGACGCGGCACGGAGAACAGCGAATCCGCGGTTGGCAGCAGACGGGTAAGCGCCCGAAGGTCCGCCCTCCGCCGGTCAAGAAGCCGGCCCGGCGCGGCCCCGAGACGTCCATGCAGTGTGCGCAGCCCAGCCAGAAGCTCGGCGCGGACCGGCACCGCCATCTCGGCGGCAGCCGTGGGCGTCGGCGCCCGCATGTCGGAGGCGAAATCGATCAGGGTGACGTCGGTCTCATGGCCCACGGCCGAGATCAGCGGGATCGCGCTTTCCGCCGCCGCACGGACCACCTCCTCTTCGGAAAAGCCCAGCAAATCCTCAAGTGAGCCGCCCCCACGCGCCACGATGAGCACGTCGGGCCGAGGCACGGGACCGACGGGATCAAGGGCGTTGAAGCCGCGGATGGCCGCTGCGACCTCCGCCGCGCTGGTCTCGCCCTGCACGCGCACCGGCCAGACCAGCACACGGCGCGGGAAGCGGTCGGAGAGACGGTGGAGAATGTCGCGGATCACGGCCCCCGTGGGCGACGTGACGATGCCCACCACAGCCGGCAGGAAGGGAAGCGGCTTCTTCCGCTCGCGGTCGAAGAGGCCTTCCGCCTGAAGTCGGCGCTTGCGCTCCTCCAGCATCGCCATGATGGCGCCGGCCCCGGCGAACTCCAGCGCCTCGATGACGATCTGATAGCCGGACTTGCCAGGATAGGTGGTGAGCTTTCCGATGGCCACCACTTCCAACCCCTCTTCGGGGCGTACCTTCAGGCGCTGGAAGGTGCCTTTCCAGCACACCGCATCGAGCCGCGCGCCTTCATCCTTCAGGGAGAAATAGGCGTGGCCGGATGAATGGGGGCCGCGATAGCCGGAGATTTCGCCGCGCACACGCACATGGCCATAGGCATCCTCCACCGTGCGGCGCAGCGCGCCCGACAGTTCGCTGACGGTCCATTCGGGGGTGTTGGGGCGGGGGTCGGGAAGCGTCGCCATGATCCGGGAATCGAGAAAATCGAACGAGGCAAGAGCATAGCGGGTTTCCCCCATATGCGGCGAGCGCATTGCCGCCCCCCTTGTGTGGGGACGCGCGAGCCGATAGCGGTTTTCGCCTGGGGAGGATGATGAATGAACGTCTTGCTGCTCGGCTCTGGTGGCCGTGAACATGCCTTGGCCTGGAAGCTCGCGCAGAGCCCGGACATTGGCCAGTTCTATGCCATGCCCGGCAATCCCGGCATCGCATCGGTGGCCGAGCCCGTGGAGGGCGTGCCGCTGTCCGCCCACCAAGCCATCGTGGCTTGGTGCCTCGCCCATGCCATCGATCTCGTGGTGGTGGGCCCCGAGGCGCCGCTCGTCGCGGGCCTCGTGGATCGCCTCACGGAGGCCGGCATCGCCGCATTCGGTCCTTCCGCCGCCGCCGCGCGCCTGGAAGGCTCCAAGCTGTTCACCAAGGAATTATGCCGCGAGAACGGCATTCCCACCGCCGCCTTCGCCCGCTTCTCCGATGCGCCCTCCGCCGCCGCTTATGTGCGCAGCGCCGGCGCGCCGATCGTGGTGAAGGCGGACGGCCTCATGGCCGGCAAGGGCGTGGTGGTGGCCCTGAATGTGGGAGAGGCCATCGAGGCGGTGGAGCAGGTCTTCGCGTCCGGCGGCCAGGAAGTGCTGATCGAGGAATTCATGGAAGGCGAGGAGGCCAGCCTCTTCTGCCTCGTGGATGGCGAGACGGTGGTGGCCTTCGGCAGCGCCCAGGACCACAAGCGCGCCTTCGACGGCGACCTCGGCCCCAATACCGGGGGCATGGGCGCCTATTCCCCCGCGCCCATCCTCACGCCGGCCCTCGAAGAGCAGGCGATCCGGGAGATCATCATCCCCACCGCCCGCGCCATGGTGGCGCTCGGTGCGCCCTATCGCGGCATACTCTATGCGGGGCTCATGCTGACCGAGGCAGGTCCCAAGCTGGTGGAATATAATTGCCGCTTCGGCGACCCCGAATGCCAGGTGCTCATGCCGCGCCTCTCCTGCGACCTGCTGCCGATCCTCGATGCGACGGCGCGCGGGCGCCTGGCGGATACGCATGTCTCATGGTCTGCGGACGCGGCGTTGACCGTGGTCTATGCAAGCCGGGGTTATCCCGGCGCGCACCAGACCGGGTCTGAGATTGGCGGGCTGGACGCGGCGGACGCTCTGGACGGCGTGCTCGTCTTCCATGCCGGCACCAAGAAGGCCGGCGCCAAGGTCGTCTCCAATGGCGGTCGGGTCTTAAACGTCACCGGCGTCGGCGCCACCCTTCAGGAGGCGCGGGACCGGGCCTATGCGGCCGCCGCAGAGATCCGCTGGCCTGAAGGCTTCTACCGCCAGGACATCGGCTGGCGGGCGCTGCGCTGACGTTGCGATCCCTTTGAGCCGAGGACTGAGGCATGAGCAATCTGGCAGACCTTTATCCCGGCTTCGGCGCCCACAATGTGGATACGCCGGCGGGCCGGCTCTTCGCGCGGGTTGGCGGCGAGGGCCCCACCCTCCTGATGCTGCACGGCTTCCCCCAAACGGGCGTGATGTGGCATCGCATTGCTCCCGCCCTCGCCTCACGCTTCCATCTCGTGATCCCGGACCTTCCGGGCTATGGCTGGAGCGCAGCTCCGGCGCCGGGGCGGGACCATGCGCCCTATTCCAAGCGGGCCATGGCTGAGGCGCTCGTGGCGCTGATGGAGCAGTTGGGCCACGCCCATTTCCGCGTTCTGGGGCACGACCGGGGCGCGCGGGTGGGGTATCGCATGGCCCTCGACCATCCGGGGCGGGTGGACCGCCTCGCGCTGGTGGACATCATCCCGACGCTATCCATGTGGCACGCCATGGACCGCGCCCGCGCGCTCCAGGTCTATCACTGGGCGTTCCTCGCCCAGCCCCATCCCTTCCCCGAGACACTGATCGGCCACGATCCGCGCCATTTCCTCGACTGGACACTGGCGAGTTGGACGGCGGCGAAGGACCTCTCACCCTTCGATCCGCGCGCCCTCGCCCATTATCGGGCGGCATTCGGCTCGCCGGACCATATCCGCGCGGCGTGCGAGGATTATCGGGCGGGCGCCACCATCGATCTTGCCCATGACGAGTCGGATCGGTCGGAAGGCCGGCAGATCGACTGCCCCGTGCTGGCCCTCTGGGGCGCCCACGGCATTCCGAGCCGGGGCGCGACGCCGCTCGACGCCTGGCGCATCTTTGCGCCAAAGGTCCAGGGCCAGGCGATCGAAGGCGGCCATTTCCTGCCCGAGGAAGCACCCGAGGCCTTGGTGTCGGCCCTGCTGCCCTTTCTCGCCCCGACGGACTGAGCCGAGAGGGAACGGGGGGCTCAGGGGCCGCGTCGCTCCTGGAAGAAGGTGCGCAGAACGTCCGCAGCCTGACGCTCCGCGATGCCGCCATAGACATCGGGCGCATGATGGCAGGTGGGCTGGGCGAAGAAGCGCGGGCCGCTCTCCACAGCCCCGCCCTTGGGATCGGACGCGCCGAAATAGAGCCGGCGGATGCGCGCGAAGGAGATGGCCCCGGCGCACATGGCGCAGGGCTCAAGCGTGACGTAGAGATCGCAATTTACGAGCCGCTCGCTGGCGAGCTGAGCGGCGGCGGTGCGGATCACCAGAATCTCGGCATGGGCGGTGGGGTCGTTGAGTTCGCGCGTCCGGTTGCCGTCCCGCGCCAGCACGGTGGCGCCCCGCACCAGAACGGCACCCACCGGAACCTCTCCCCGCCCGGCGGCGGCGCGCGCTTCGGCGAGCGCCATTTGCATGAATGTCTCGCTCACGCTCGCGTCCCGGCCCCCAATACCTCGCTCCCAGGCGAGGATCATGCTATCGCCCATCCATGCCCAGTAAACTGCCGCCCCGCAAGGACAAGAACCGCGTTCCGCGCGCCAAGCGCGCGATCGCCCCCGCACATAAGGACGCCGAGCGCGTCGCAAAGGTCATCGCCCGCGCCGGCCTCGGCTCGCGCCGGGAGATCGAGGATTGGATCGAGCAGGGCCGTGTCTCCGTCAACGGCACCGTGCTCCAGACGCCCGCCGTGACCGTGACCGCCCAGGATCTCATTGAGGTGGATGGCGCGCCCCTTCCCGAGAAGGAGCGCACGCGCCTCTTCCTCTATCATAAGCCCCGGGGCGTCGTGACCACCAACCGCGACCCCGAGGGACGCACCACCCTGTTCGAAATTCTGCCCTCCGGTCTGCCGCGCCTCGTCTCGGTGGGCCGGCTCGACCTGAATTCCGAAGGCCTGCTGCTCCTCACCAATGATGGCGGCCTCGCGCGGGCGCTGGAATTACCCGAGACCGGCTGGCTGCGGCGCTATCGCGTGCGGGCCAAGGGCGAGATCGACCAGGCAAAGCTAGATGCACTAATCAAGGGGATCACGGTCGACGGCATCACCTATGGC
>JASBUY010000202.1 GCA_030147645.1 Aquabacter sp.
ATTCGTGTTGACGATACCATTTATTCTTTTCAACACAGATTTTTTGTTGGCTGACGCAAAAATTCGCATGCTCCTTTGGGTTTCGATGTTCTGTATCCACAGTCTGAGCGAGCACAGATTCAGCGCATCCCAGCGCCATCAAAAGGACGACGAAGAACTTCATAATCGTTTCTCCTGTTCCAAGGTAGTGAGCCATCCGACATGCGAGGACACCGATGTAATGCATCGATATCGAACGGCTTTTTACGCTTAGCCGCGCCCGTTGACGCTGAACTGTAAAAAATCTACTTCGCGACAACATAACCTTGACCGCCCGAAGCTGGCGCGAAGGATGGGAAGGGAAGGAACCACGGAAAGGCCAAAGGTGGAGGTTTAGCGGTCTGGGTACTCTTTCCGTGGGTCGAAGGGTGACTAAGCCCGAGCTGCACGTCCCGGAAGATATGTCGCTCCTTCTCCTTGGGGCCCCGAGGATTTCCCTCGAGCGCGTCTGCAGGGACGGTCGAAGCCAAAAGCACGACTGCGAGTGTCGCCGCGCCGGCACGCCGTAGGAATGGAAGGTATGACCCCATGTCAGTCTCTCCTTGGATCAGGGGGTTGTGAATTTCGCCTGCCCGGACTTTCCGGAGATCGTCTTGACGACGAAGGTGACGGCGGCGCCGGAGGGAATTGGCGCGGTTGCCTGCCCCGAAAGCGCCTCCTTCGAAGGCGTGAGCTGCAAGGTTTTGCGGTCATTACCCGCGACGATCATCGCCGACCCCGTGAAGCCTGTCGTATCAACGGGCTTTCCGGCTTCGTCGAAGATCCTCACCGTCAGAGATGGACCAGAAACAAGAAGCTCCGCATGGACGCCGGCGACGTCCTCCATCGGGCCGCCGTTTGGCCCCTTCTGGTTTCCATGAGCGTGCTGGGCCAAGGCCGGCCCCGACAGCAATAATGCGCCGGCGATGGCAATCAATTTCAGCATGGACATCTCCTTCATGGGCTTGGAGTGGAAGCGACCTCGGCGGCCGGGTCGGGTGGGGTGTCTGTCTGCTCCGTCTCACGCCTGAACAGGACGTAGAGCGCGGGCAGGACCAATAGGGTGAGGATGGTGGAGGAGATGATGCCGCCGATGACCACGGTGGCGAGCGGTCGCTGCACCTCCGCGCCCGGCCCCGTCGCCAACGCCATGGGCACGAAGCCCAGGGAGGCGACGAGCGCGGTCATCAGCACCGGCCGCAAGCGCGTCAGCGCCCCTTCACGCACCGCCTGCAGGATCGCCTTCCCCTCGGCCCTCAAGCGCTGGATGAAGGCGATGATGACGAGCCCGTTCAGCACTGCGACGCCCGACAGGGCGATGAAGCCAATCCCCGCGCTGATGGAGAGCGGGATGTCCCGCAGCAAAAGTGCAGCGATGCCCCCGGTCAACGCCAGCGGCACACCGCTGAACACCAGCAGAGCATCGCCCATGGAGCCGAAGCTCATGAACAGCAGTAGGAAGATGAGCAGCAGCGCGATGGGCACCACGATGGCGAGGCGCTGGCTGGCGGAGACCAGTTGCTCGAACTGGCCGCCCCAGCCAACCCAGTAGCCCTCCGGAAGCTTCACCTTCTCGCCGACCTGCTTCTGGGCGTCAGTGACGAACGAGCCGAGGTCCCGGTCTCGCACGTTGGCGCTCACCACGATGCGCCGCTTGCCGTTCTCGCGGCTGATCTGGTTGGGGCCGGGGGACACTGTGAGGTTGGCGATGGAGGAGAGCGGCACATAGCGGATCTGGGAGGCCGTAGCCGTTCCCCAGGTCGCACGGACAGGCCTGCCCTCGTCGTTTGCCGGCGGCAGCGGGATCGGCAGGGCGCGCAGCGCCTCAATGTCGGTGCGCAACGCCTCCGGCAGGCGCACGACGATGTCGAAGCGCCGGTCGCCTTCGAACAGCACGCCCGCCTCCTTGCCGCCCACAGCGATCTCGATCAGTTCCTGCACGTCGGCGACGCTGACGCCGTAGCGCCCCATCGCCGCCCGATTCAGCTCCACGGTGAGCATGGGCAGGCCCGAGACCTGCTCGGTCTTCACGTCCGCCGCACCGGGCACCTTCTGGAGCACCGCCTGCACCTGCCCCGCCACCTGGAGCAGGGTGTCGAGGTCGTCCCCGAAGATCTTCACGCCCACGTCGCTGCGGATGCCGGAGATCAGCTCGTTGAAGCGGAGCTGGATGGGCTGGGAGAGCTCATAATTGCTTCCGGCCACTTCCTCGGCCGCCTTCTCGATGTCCTCCATCAGCTCGGCCTTGGACTTGGAGGGGTCCGGCCATTCCGCGCGCGGCTTCAGCATGATGTAGCCGTCGGAGATGGACGGTGGCATCGCGTCGGTGGCGATCTCTGCCGTGCCGACGCGAGCGAAGATCTCCTTCACCTCGGGCACCTTCAGCAGGCGTTTTTCGAGGGCCTCCTGCATTTCCAAGGACTGCGTCAGGCTGGTGCCGGGCACGCGCAGCGCCTGGATGGCCGCGTCGCCTTCGTCCAGGCTCGGGATGAACTCCCCGCCCATGCGGGAGGCGGCAAGGCCGCTCGCGATCACCAAGGCGGCAGCGCCCACCGCCACCACGCCGCGATAATTGATGCTGGCATCCAGCAGCGGCGTGTAGAGGCGCCGCGCGCCGCGCATGATGAAGTTCTCGTGCTCCGACACCTTGCCGGTCACCACGAGGGCGATGGCGG